>CAJJAX010000023.1 GCA_905182155.1 uncultured Pseudomonadales bacterium | reverse complement strand
TACGGTGTTCTTCAAGCCGCTCACCAATTCAAACGCGGCATAAGGCGTAAGTAGGCCTGCCATATCTTTGATGGCAATGGAATCGGCGCCCATCGCCTCCAGGCGCGCTGCCATGTCAAGCCAGCCGGCTAGATTATGCATCGGGCTGACGGTGTAGGACAGCGTGCCTTGAGCATGCTTTTCCTGCTTTCGCACCGCGGCAATGGCACATTCTAAATTGCGTGGGTCGTTCATCGCATCGAAGACCCGAAACACATCAACCCCATTGACCGCCGCGCGCTCAACGAACTTTTCAACCAGGTCATCCGCGTAATGCCGGTAGCCCAAAATATTTTGCCCGCGAAACAGCATTTGTTGCGGGGTATTCGGCATCGCTGCTTTCAGCGCGCGAATCCGCTCCCAGGGGTCCTCGCCCAAATACCGAATGCAGGCATCAAAGGTTGCACCACCCCAGCTCTCGATAGACCAAAAGCCAACCTGATCGAGTTTCTCGGCAATCGGTAACATGTCATGCAAGCGCAGACGGGTTGCGAACAACGATTGATGCGCGTCTCTTAGCACCACATCCGTGATCCCAAGCGGCGCCGAATTCGACAAGACCTGCTCAGACATAAAACTTGCTCCAAAACACTTTTATTAATTTCACCCGTCAGGGCAGCCAAAGCCGCGTTCGCCGCAGCCTGAATCTTCTGGGAATCCTGACTTTAAACCGTTACCGCGTTTGACCATCTCGGTATCGCCGAACGGCCGTTGCCACCGCCGCTAAGATGGCTGGCGACGGGCGGGCTTGCCCGGAACGCGTGAGCGGAACCGGATTCACCGGTTCAGCGCTTGAAAACCGGATCACCAAGCGCGACATCAAGCTCGTCACACCCACCAACAACGTCAAAAACGCAAACACCGTGCCCATACCAATGAAGGCAAGTTCGAGACCCATTGCGGTTAAATCTGGCGTCATGGCAGTTCCACTTGTTACAGCTTCAATATACCAATTTCTTTTTCGATAAGTGAGTTAGTGATTAAGAGCGCCCTAGATAATAGCCCCGGCGTGCGCTGGTAGCTCAGCTGGATAGAGCATCTGGCTACGAACCAGAAGGTCGGGGGTTCGACTCCCTCCCAGCGCACCAATTACATTTTCCCGGAGAGGTGGCCGAGTGGTCGAAGGCGCTCCCCTGCTAAGGGAGTATGGGTTAATAGCCCATCGAGGGTTCGAATCCCTCCCTCTCCGCCAGTTAAAGCGATGACCATCACCTATAAAATCAATAATCTTGCATTAATAATAGAGCAAAACGCTCTTTTGGTACCCGCACTGGTACCCATAATTATTTTCAGTCGTAGTTCTTTTTCTGCCTACTCACCATCCACTTTCGGTCATACCAGCACCCCGCCCCCGGGCCACCCCCCGCTTCAACAGATGGGACTCCTTGTATTGGGTATGTATTACTAATGCGGACGAGTAATGCAGGTGTGGAGCTGTCTATGGCATCACTGCGCGCCTCAGGCGCCTGCGGGCAAGGTCAAGTGCCTCTGCCGATAATCTTGCAGCGATTAACGCGCTTCGAAGCGCTTCAAACCACAAGCTCACGGACTAGTCTGCGGCAGGCAGTTCGCCGGGCGCCCAATATTCAATTAGTGCTTTGATATGATTACTTGAGGCCCCTTTAGCCGATTGACCCAATTCAATCTGGACATTAGGCCCGGATAAGAAAGGCCGTGGCCGTAAAGGGTAAAAGAGTTTGGTTGCATCGATTGTCGTCGCCTCGGCCTCGAACTCTGAGACGACCCAAGATTCTTCTGCACCCCAAAACCCAGTTGTACCCCAGGCAATTTGCCCAACTAGCTCCCCATTTAAATTAAACACGCCTGATCCACTCGAACCGGGCGACGAAGGCAGGTTGTAATGCAATAGCGTACGATCTGTCACATTGTGGCCGACGAACGAACCAGCACTGGTAACAAAGGGGCCTGATCGCAGCATAATATTGGGATGGCCCACGTTGATAACAGGTTGGCGTCGGTTCAGCGTTTCTGAATCGGCAAATTTAATTGGCGTTAACTGCATTGCTTCTTGAGTTCTAAGGAGTGCAACGTCTGCTTTAACGTTATTAGCACTATTATCAAAGTTTAGGTTAGCCTGTTGTTCAGCCCACAATAGCCCTGAATCCAAGCTGGTTCGATTAACGAGCGTGGCATTGACCACTTGTCCCTGGAAAGTTTTAAAGGTTGTGTCGTCTCCAGGTTGAAGCGCGCTGACACAGTGGTCATTAACAATGATGAGGTTTTTGCTGACCGCGACTCCCGTGCAAACACAGACATCAGTGAAATCGTCGACCAAGTTCCCGGCATTGCAGATCGAGCATCCGGTCGCCGCGAGATACATCACCGTGGCTTGCTTGGCAATATCGAAAGCGTCGCTGTCAAACTCCGACTTGGGGAAGCCCGAAACTGTGAATTCCTCGCCATAGTCAATGACTTCATATTGAGCTGTTGCGAGCGTATTTGCATTCAGCGGCCACTGCGTGTCGTCGATAATATCTGGAGAATTTGAAGGAGATAGGGCTGCAAGTTGGGCGTCGTAGCTCGCAATGAACTCCCTAAGCGGCTGGTTGTCGATAACAACCGTTGAGCTTTTTGGGTCTGCGAAAAAAGTCGATAATATTCCTAAGGAATTTTTACCAAGTTGCGGGTTCCCATAGCAGTCATCTGGAACTGCGTTGTATTCACCTTGGATCATACCGACCACATATCCAGTCGCATCAAACACCGGAGCACCTAGGCTTCCGCGATCTGACCAGAAGTCGACAACGAACAAGTTGTCGCCCGAATTTTTAGAATTGCCCAAGTTAAACTCGCTGCAGCCATCTATGATTTCAGAGGGTGTAATGTGCCATCCTCCCGCCGTTCGGCCAAGAATCGGATTATGAACGGTAACAACAGCATCCTCACTCGATGCACCTTCAGGCGCGAGCGACAGCGTAAGGATATCATTGTCGGTTAGTGACCAAGGCGCCCAATTTTCGATAAAAACATCGGCGTTTGGGGCCTGTTTCTCAAGCTTAATCAGGGCAAAATAATCGTTGGTGGCAACTACAGTGCCTGCGCCCCAGGTTCCATCGAATGTTTGAATAATCGGCCCTTTACCAACCTCAATCGTGTTGTTTTCCCAATTGGCATAAAATAATTTGTTATTATCTTCGCAGGACAGAATGCCGCCTTTTTCGGGATTAGGCCCTGGGCCTCCCACCCAGCCAATATCATCGTCAGAGAATTTGAAGGTTGTACTAAGCTCGGTAACGACTAAATTGGGCGCAACGAAAAACCCGCTGCCAGGCTTGGCCGCGAAAGCCTGATTGATAACATCGCCATTGTTTGGATCTGTTTGATTTAGCATACAGCGATCGCCATAAACTTGGACCACCGCTTTCGCGCCCCATCTAGCGACCTTATCAAGCGGATCTAAGTCATCGAAAACAACCGCGTCGGCAACAGGATTTTGTAAGAAGCCGTCGTACAAATGGCCGTAGTAGCGCTTGCTGCCGTCCGAATCGAGCCACACTTCTCCCTTTGGCCATGCCTCCAGCAAAGATTGAACTTGAATAGTCCCGTAAGGCTCCTCGCCTGATGGGCCCTCCACTGTGACGGCTTTAAAATTTGCCTCGCTGGGAGTAAAACAGAAAGTCTCACCGTCGAACTGCGTACATTCGCTTTGATAAATGAAGCGGGGTTTTATTGAGTATGAAGCAATATGATCGACTATTTCGGCATAGGTTGATCTTGCAGAAGTCGAATCGACAGCATTGTAAGTCATTTGTTCGCCGGCGAATCCAAACAGATAGCGTATGAGCATTAAGCCATCTGTGAGAGGATCGAGGGTACCGTTGCCATCAAGATCAAAGCTAACTTTACGCGCCGAGATATACGTCGCAATATCCGAGGCGTTCGTGATCGTCGCATTTGAACCCAAGGCACCATCTGTTAGGGCGCTGCCCTCGAAACCGAACTGATGACGGAGAATCAATAACCCGTCGGTTAATGGTTCAACCTTTTGATCCCCGTCTACGTCATAGATGAGTGGTACGGTTGCTTGCGCCTCATGCCCGCTGACCATTACCAATAGGGCAATAAAGACAAAACTTTTAGGTGAAAAGCCTAGGCATGAGATTGAGCGGCCCGCTAACATGGCATTATTCCCAGCATTGATGAATTAAAGATTAGATAGTCTTCGTTAACAAAAATCAATCAGGTCTCGATGTATTCTTTTGGGACTTTGGACATGACGGCGTATATCTATTCAGCAAGCAGATGGTGAACACGCGGCAAGCTGCAGGGATGACACTGCCCTCATCTACTGGTTCGGTCGAGGTCCACAACAAGCTACCCCCGGGCCACCCCACCCACTTCACCTAGATATCGGAGTGCTTAGACATTTCTGGAGGTTTCTGGAGTGTACTAACTTGTGGATCGAGTAGCGCATGAGAATCGTTTCTTGGAATTGCTGTTTAAAGCTTGCTCAAAGTACGAGCATGTCGCTCAACTAAAGCCTGACATCATGATAGTTCAAGAGTGTGAGCAGCTACCTTCTGATTTCTTTCCAGAAGCCGACTACCACTGGGTGGGTCATGACACTAGAAAAAAGGGCTAGGCGCTCTTACCTTTGGACGAGAAGGCTGAGATAGACCCCAGCTTTAACCCTAAACTAGATTACTTCCTCCCGTTAACCTTTGAATCCGGGCTGAAGGTGCTAGGTGTCTGGTCATTTACTCACAGAGCTGAGAAGAGGTTCGGTGTTGGACACAAGGGACATGTGAGCGACGCTCTTAACTACTACGGAGATTGGTTGAGAGATGCAGATCAAGCAATTGTCGCTGGGGATTTTAACAATTCAGTGATTTGGGACAAGGGAAGCAAGGAGTCAAACTTTTACCAGACCAATCAGAAACTAGAATCTTTGGGCTTCTTTAGCTCTTACCACTCAACACGAGCAGAAGCGTTTGGTAGCGAGAGCAGCAAGTACGCTCTTCCACACAAAGAATGAGCTGAAGCCATATCACATTGACTATCTTTATCTGAAGGGACTGAAAATTGCCGATGGTGTAGAGGTAGGCAGCTACAGAGGATTGGATACGCTATAGTGATCATATGCCAATAACAGCGAACTGTTTTTCGGCTTGATAATAGAAAAAGAATCAGAATAATAAAGTCTAAACGGTTGGGATTGTAAAATGACAAAGTTAATAGTGCTGCTCTTCCTAATGTTGCACCCCTATTTGTCTTTCTCTGAAAATAGGCAGCATCCGTCGGTAGCAAAAAGCAGGATGGCGCAGTGGCTTATGTCTGACGAGCAAAAAGCATGCGTTGAAAAGTACGCTAATGACGACGCCAGAGCATCAGCAGATCGGAAAAAATACAAGGCGGACTATGAGACTGAAAAGGCCGCAGCTTCAGAGCGCAAATTAGGTTACGAAAGAAAAAATAGAATGTTCTTGGAGGGCAACGGCGAGAAACCTATGCTTCCCATGCCAATGGCTCCTCCCCCAGCACTGTCTAAAAAAACTCAATGCTACTTAATACCAGAAGATTTTAGAGCAGACCTCAATTAGCGAGAAAAAGTAGGGATCAAAGGAGATGAAAATGAAATACTTTTTGGCGATAGCTTTCGCGTTTACAGCTAACGTATACGCAGATGGACATAACGATCACGAGGTTGAGGCAACTCAAGACTCTGGCAAAGTTTGCGTCTTAACACTTAAAGGAAAGAAACAAACGGTTGCGGACGAATTGAAAGAATTTAACTGCTCAAAAGGGGATGTTCTGTATCTAACAGAGGTTCAACTTTTAGGAATGACTCAACATACCGTCGCAATGAGTGCAGCGCGAGTGTGTGACCTAAATTACGATATTAAGACCTTTGCTCTTCAATACACTATAACAGCCGCATGCAAATACTCGGGCAAAGTTCTTCCAATCGTTGGCAACAAAAAAACATTAAAGATGGGTGATCAATTTATTAAGGAGTAGATCGCGCAACCTAACTCTAACGGTTAAAAGCCTCCACCCGCTGCCTCATCTTGTGACACCTAGTCATTGATTGTTCTTGTGAAAGATGGGGCGGCTTTTTTTCTACTCATGCCGCAATCCTTGAAACGGACATCACTGAGTCGCTTACCAGCCCGAAACCTGAGCCATAATTTTTGTAGAAGCACTGATGCAAGCCGCCTCTGCCTTGCTAGCGATATTACAAGGTTTCGTAACTATGGGAACCCGCTGTTACACCTTCACGGGTTGTTACACCTGTTACGGCGTTATAAGTTACAGGTCTGTTACATCATGTTACGGGGGCAGATGCATGAAAATTTTGGTTTTTATATTAACAATGGCAGTTATCACGGGGTGCGGGACAGTCCTACCCGAACGTGGACCGCCTTCAGGTCAGGTGGGTTCGGTAAACGCAACCGGCATGGTGGCCTGTCAATTTGCCGCAGCGCATCACCCGAAGATGGCCCTTGAAAAAATGGACAGAACACGGGGTGATGCCTCTGCAACGGCTCGACGGGGTCAGCAAGCCGCAGCCGAATACTGTGATCGTCAACTCACAAGACCCTAATGAGGCGCTTGCAAAGCGTTCTGACAGGGCCGTGATGTAAAGGTTCGTCAGTAACATCAGATTACAGGGGGTTACATGCCATTACGAATCTTAATCATCGCTTCAACACTGGTTTTCGTTGCTGGCTGCGAATCTGAGTTATGGACTTCCCAGACTTTACTAGACACTTTCTAGCCTGGAAAAATAGTCTTCTTCAATTTTCTTTGTCGGCAGCTGTTAAGTGCTGCTGACAACTGGGAGATAGCAATCGCATTGGGTAGAACAACAACAAAAGGATTGAAATGACCGTTGCCAAGAGAAAAATTGGATCTTTGGATGTTCACCCTGTTGGACTTGGGTGTATGAATTTGAGTCATGCTTATGGGCCAGCTCAGGAGCAAAAGGACGCAGTCAAATTTTTGCGCCGGGCGATTGATATTGGCTATGATTTTCTTGATACGGCAACTATTTATGGTATGGGTAATAACGAAAAACTTATCGGTGAAGCGCTAAAAGATCGCCGCAATGAATTCGTATTAGCCAGCAAATGTGTCATGGATTTCAAAGACGGAAAGCGGCTGCTGGATGCCAGACCAGAGACGATTAAGCTTGCTTGTGAAGCCAGCTTAAAAAGGCTGCAAACTGATGTGATAGACCTTTATTACATGCATCGCCCTGATCCAAATGTACCCATAGAGGATTCAGTTGGTGCACTTGCTGATTTGGTTCGAGAAGGTAAAATTCGGATGATTGGTTTGTCGGAAATGTCAGCAGATACGCTTCGCTTGGCACATGCCGTGCACCCGATTTCAGCTATGCAGTCTGAGTACTCGCTGATGACGCGAAATCCGGAAATCGCTGTGCTTGATACATGCAGAGAGTTGGGCGTGACTTTTGTGCCCTTTTCTCCCGTTGGACGAGGCTATCTAGCTGATGAACCGCTTGACCCGGATGCGTATCATGAGACAGATTTGCGGCGCACATTCCCACGTTTCACCGACCCACACTTCTCAGCTAACTTGGGCCTATTAGACAAGGCTCGGCAATACGCAAGCGACATTGGCTGTACAATAGCCCAGCTTGCCCTTGCTTGGACGCTTGCGCAGGACAAAGGATCTGTGCCGATTCCAGGGACGACAAACCTTCAACATCTACAAGACAATTTTGATGCCGCCGCCATGATTCTGCCGGCAGATATGCTAACGCAAATAAACAATGATTTTGCACCGGATGTGATAGCCGGGCCTCGCTACTCAGCACTAGCTCAGGCATCGGTAACGACAGAGCAATTTGACTTTGAAGCGGTTTAGTTTTTTAACTTTGGTTGAAAGCCCTGAATCGATGAGGCCGAATTAGATCGGTGATAAAAAATATGCCCGCGAGTGGTTAAAGCATTTGTGAATCGAATACATCACCCCTCTCCCTGCCAATTAATCGATTTAATTCTATATAAATCATATACGGGCCTTCCCCGTAAAGACTCTTTTGGCACCCACTTTGATACCGAAAATAATGTCCAAACGTAATTCTACGTCTCAACTACCCAGCAACCATTTTCGGCATGCCAGCACCCCACCCCGGGGGCACCCCCCGCTTCACCAGATGGGACTCCTTGTGTTGGTCTGTATTACTAATGTGGACAAGTGATGCAGGTATAGTGAGATGCCCCTAGATTCGTAGACGCTTTACTTGGTAAGCATAGAACCAACAAAGCGCACATCACTCGGGTTGTCCCTTCGCCACAATGCATTCCGAAATCGCGTTGCAAATTGCGCGGGTTAAGCCATCAGGAAACCCTCGCTCGTCTTGAAACGGCTCAAACCATTGCCAGGAACGCTTACTGCTCAAATGCCAGCGTATAGGCCGATTGAAAATCTGGAGCATCCCATCATCTGTGCGAGTGAAGCTTCTTGCCATGACCCGCGCGCCTGATTCGCCCTGCACAGGTTTTCCAGGAAATCAAAAAAAGCTAATTATTCGCGCGCTCGCAGCGCATCAAAATCGTTTCGAGCTGTGACGATGACCTCTATCATCTCGAAGTTGCGCATCTGAAAATAGCCAGACCGTTATCGTTCAGACAATACCCCCCAATTCGCAAGTTTTGCTTGTTTCGTGTTGTCAGAAATCTTCTTGGCCACCACCAACATTGAAAGGATCACGCCAAAGCCAGCAACAATTTAGGCTAGATCCGTTGGCTGAAACATAACAGTGCGACTCTTACAAATGGCATCGTATTCTTTAAAACGCTTTGCAACGGATTTTAAGCTTTGCTCGCGGCAAGCATTGACACTACGCCGCTAGCTCGCCCATTCAACGGCGGCAACCCCAATAAACCGCCGCATCCTTTCAAGTTCCGACGCCAACTTTTTAAAGCGGCCTTCAGACCAAGCAACCCCTGCCTCCGGCCAAAAATTGATAACGTTGAGAACGGATTGTTTGCGATCGCCTTTCACTTCAATTCGCCCAACAAATTGCTCGCCTTCCAGAATGGGGAAAACGTAATAACCCCAGACGCGCTTGGCAGCGGGCACGAACATCTCGACCCGGTACTCAAAACCAAACAACCGCTGCAGGCGGTTTCGGTCACGGATCGCCGGATCGAAAGGGTTCAATATGCGCAGGCGCGTCGTCGTGGGCGTTAAATTGGCCAGTCTTGCTTCAATGTCGGCTGGGGCAATGCCTTGCACCCACTGACCGCTTGCGGTTTCGATTGAAACGGCCTGAACCAATGCTTTCGAGCGAGCAAGCCACTGCCTGACCTCTGTAGGGCTCACAGCGTCCCAATACTGGTGCAACTCCTTGGGCAATCCAAACCCCATCCGGTCCAACGCGGCCTGGCATAACCAGTCGATTTGCGCCGCATCCGAATATTTCAGATCTCTGATCTCAGCAGGAAAGACTCGTTCCGCAAGGTCATAGTATTTGTTGAAATTAATCCGGTGCGAGGTCGCCAGTTCACCGGTGTACCACAGGTAGTCTAGGGCGAGTTTGTGTGGTGGGCGCGACCACATTTTCTTTTCGCCGACAATCTTGGTATCAAAGGCATGGGTCGACAGCGGGCCCTCGCGCCGTATCCGCGCTTTGATGGCCTCGCGTGCGGCTTGATTGGGCAGGGTCTTTTTCCAGCTCGCACGATCCAAACGCTCTTTTTTTCTACGAAATTGCCTTTGCCAGTAGGGCAGAAAGTCCATCGGAATGACGGACGCATCATGCGTAAAGTGCTCAAAAATGACCCGGTCCTTTGCCAGCAGCTGATCCAGCATCGGTTCCCGGTAATTCTGGTTGCGGCTCCATAAAATATGGTGATGCGCGCGGGCCACAACTTGAATGGTATCGAGTTGAACAAACCCAAGCTGCTTGATGAGCGCTAATAAATCGAGCGGACCGGTCGGGGAGATGCCAAGACCTTGAGACGATAGCCATAGTTGGCGCGCGGGTTTGTTTTTTATTCGGAGAAGACTCACGGCATTGGCTTACTTTTCTTGAACGCGATGCATTGCTTTAGATATCAATTCACCCCAACAACAGGTTTTTCGCAAACCCCTTTCGACCCGAACCCAGCCTTGAATACTCGGAGCCGTTTAATCAGCGCTGCCGCTAATTAAAGGGCAAGTTTTCGTTCAAAACTGGCGGGGCTGGCACGATCGCGTTGAGAAATGTTTCCATGCCGCCTGCTAAGAATAAGGCCAGGGTCAACGTAATCGCGCTCACCATGATCGCAACCGCAATATTATTGTTCGCAATCTCTTCCAACTCGTTGGTCTGCCGGTTCAGCGCCATATACAACCGGGTGCCAATACTGAGTGTTGCTAGAGAGAGCATCAGTGCGACAAAAAATTGCGTAAAAATGATGCCGAAGGTTGACAGCACTTCTGTCAGGGAAACGCCAAACTGCTCGTATTTGTGGGCAAGATTAAAGATCGTGAGCGTGATCGGATCAATCACACTTCTCATTAGTATGCCGAGGGAGAAAATAAACGAACCGCTCACGAGGGCAACCGCTACATTGTTATTGCGCAGCTCGAACTCTTCATCAATGCCGCGATTGAGCACTTTAAAAGCGTTGAAACCAAGATAGATTGCAAGCAGACCAAGGCTCAAGGCCAGCAACAAACTAAAGATACCGTTCCACAATAAAAACTGATTCATAATTTCAAACCTCGTCTGCCGCACTGTTGGTCAGCGGGATCAAAGACCACCACATAGTACTGCCGGTCGATAACTGACCTATTCTGTGACCAGGCGTTGTCGTTTCCGCAAAATAATACTTGCGGCCACGATGTCCCATCGAGGTCCCCATCGCATTGATGTTAACACCGGCCATCGCATGACGATATCGACCACTAACAAAAAGCGACACATCAAATCCCAGCTGCTGCATGACCAAGACATAGAGCAATGATTTTGTATCACAGTCACCCCACCGCTTAGACAAGGTCGTTGGCGGCGTCATCAGC
Source organism: uncultured Pseudomonadales bacterium (assembly GCA_905182155.1). Classification (GTDB taxonomy): domain Bacteria; phylum Pseudomonadota; class Gammaproteobacteria; order Pseudomonadales; family Azotimanducaceae; genus UBA9926. The sequence goes on along the minus strand of CAJJAX010000023.1, from coordinate 39,576 downwards.
CCAAGATCATTGCTCGGAATTCTATAGGGAATATGCTGGACAAATGCCAAAGTTAAACTCGCGAGTTCATACCGGTCGTAACCCTGCTTGTCTGCTGCGCGCTTCAAGGACCTGGCAACACTGGTCAACCGATCCTGATTTTTTTCCAACAATTGATTATAAATCAGACCCCATCTGCCGCCCCCTGGGATTTCGGCGGCTTGGCTTAGTTCACGGTCAGCCGCAGCAAGCCACTCGTCGGCAAGAAACCATTCGTACTCCCATTTCTTGCGATCATATATCCAGGTGTGCGCCGACATTTCACCGCTTTTATCTTCCATCTGGGCCGTTATCTTATCGATGTCGTAAGACGTGTCTTGATACGCCACAACCTCATCAAACGAACCCGAGTAATCAAGTTCAGAATCGATCAAAAACGTATAGATTAAGCCCACCCCGACCAGCGCAGCCGCACATTTGCCCAGCGACCCATTCACCCTAAAGTGGGATCGAGGGGCCTGCGTTGTTACCTTTGATCGCGCATCAATGGTTACGCTTGATCGATCAAAATCCTGCTTTTGACTGGCAGCAGGCTGAGGGCTTTGTTGTTTCAACTGTCCAATCGGCAAAAACGAGCACCGATGCCCAAAAGATTCTTCAAATCCTTTTAAAATCGCAAACCCAGGCCCACCCTCTTGCGCTCGATCGCCGTCTGACCAAAACCAGATTTTACAGGTCGCGTTCGGCGAGTAGCTTGCAATTGCAAGCGACGATGGCTGCGCAGAGGCCAAAGGATCGATCGCGTCCGGCGCTAAATACTCGCCCGCAAATTGATCAACCCATAGCCTTTCATTTCGGAATTCCGCAAAAAGATGAATTTCAGAAACGTTATGCGGCGTAGGACAGGTAAAAAGGATTTCTTGCAGTTGGACGCTGCTTGAAATTTCAAGGATCGTGATATCGATTTGACCGTCTGCGGTCAACTGAGCATGTAGCCGGCGCGCGAACCAGCCAAAATGATCCAGCTGCTCTGAGCGACAGACCAAAATCAGTGCACCTTTACCCGTCATACGACGCACCTCACAAGAACCGCTTTTAAAAAAAGTCTCTCGAAATAGCGAATCACCCTTTACCCGCGGTTGACGATGATTCCCAGCTGATTGGTACCCCCACGTTAACCTGAAGACGCATCTGCTGGCGACCGCTGCGAACCAAAAAGCGGTTTACGCCTGTCGAAACCCCGTTGAAGGCATTCTTCTCGCCGCTCATGGCGCTGATCATTGCGCCAAGGCCACTTGCAGGATTTCATCACCCAACGCGATCACATCCCCATCAACGATCTTCTTCCGCCGCCGAGTTTCAACCGCGCCATTGACCGTCACTTGACCGTCGTCAATCAAGAGCTTCGCTTCGCCGCCAGAGTTCACTAGGCCTTCAAACTTCAGGATTTTATAAAGTTCAACGGGCGCTCGGGTAATTTCAATGGTTCGCATGTTGGGTGTCCGGTGAGCGGTTATTTAAGTCTCGGAAAGCGCAGCACCTCATTCGGGGCTCGCCCTACCGTCATTGTAAACATTATATGCACGCCGTATCGCACCAACCCGAAACACACCCTCCAACAAGGGGACAACAGATCCGATTGAGGCGCCCTAATGAAGCGATGATAACGCGAACCGACCGAGCATTGAGACCTTAACATCGTGGTCTTAATGACCAGCCGTACCAGCCCTCTGCCGCTTATGGGTGTTAAGGCAGGCAGCGCGACCCCATCTACAGGCTGCCCACCCCCCACCGGATCCCGCGTCGCAACAACTCGTAATAGATCGGATTATTCCAGGACCCACGCACGACGGGCACAATGTCCACCATCGGTTTCATATCGTGTTTGCCGGTGCAGTGACCTAAAGACAGATACAGCACCTCGCCCCCCCCATAAGGATGTAAGTACATCTGCGGTTGGCTCTCACGATCGGTGCCGTAATCCGACTGCACGTATCCAGCCGACGGTTGGTTGTAGGTAGCCTCAAGTAAAACCGTTTGCGCGCCGATCGGTTCGCAGTAATACGGCTCTTCATCGTGCACTTCAAAATCGTCGATGCCGGCTGTTAAGGGATGATCCACGTCTGTAACCCGGACTTCGAAACTGGTGTTTGAGGGGTGGGCCACAAACCGGCTACCCAGCAGCGCCATAAATTTTGGCGCAAGGTCCGGCGTGTCGGGCTTACCACCAACGAACTCGATGAGAGCATTGGTTGCGTGCAACGCAAACCAACGGCCCCCGCCTTCTAAGTACTCAGCCAACCCCTGCTGTTGCGCAAGGCTTGGTCTTAGATCACAGGTATAGGTAATCAGAAGTTGCGCACTTTGGATGGCCGCAATATCGCTAAAATCCTCAGCTACTCTCGTATGAATATCGTCGTTTTCCGCCAGCAGCTTTAACAATTCAAGCCGGGCGAAATTGGTGTCGTGGTATTTCGCATTACACACAAGATAGACATCAATCTTTGGATTGTTTGCCATGGGCGCGCTCCTTTCTAGCGATTTTTCTCGACCATCATTTTTGATGACCGTTGTTTTTTTATTGTGCTTAAATCCGTTTTACGCGTCAGATCATGCAGCTGCCGCGAACAACAGGGCCTTCAATGTGCGCCGGAATCCGGAACCAGGTACCCCTTGGCATCTCTAATTTCAGGCCCGGTCACTTTCGCACGGCTATCCCCGAAGGGCGCGTCTCGTGCCGCAAGCGCTGCGCGCAAACCTTCATTGGCAATCTGTTTGAAGACGTCCTTTGCAGCCCGAGCGGTGTGCGCCCGAGCATCATTTTCGGCCGCCAGCCGTTGCAGAACCTGAGCGCCCATGAGTTCCATGCCAACGTTAATGATGCGTTTGTTGGTCGAGAGCATTTCGGCATCGATCCAAGACAAACGGTCGGCGAGGCCTTCGACCTCTTGCTCTAAATAGGCATCCGGGACCGACTTTAAAACCAACCCGATTTTTGCCGCATCCACGCCGCTCACGGTATCGCCGGTTAGTAGCAAGCGTTTGGTCCACTGTGGGCCAATATGATACAGCCACATTTGATTGGGCGCCGCACCCATGTTTCTTAGGGCGCTGTAGCCAAAGCTTGCGGTGTCCGAGCAGATCAGCAGGTCGCAATACAGCGCCAAATCGGTGCCACCGGCATAACAGTGCCCGTGAATCTGTGCAATCGAGGGTTTGTGCATTTCGGTCAGGGTGCGTAGGCAACGCTGAAATCGCTCGATATGCCAGGCATCATCATCCATCCCGCGGCCTTTGCGCCGTTCGATACCATCGTCTTGTGCCGCACGCGACGGCGTCAGGTCATACCCTGAGCAAAAGGAGGTGCCAGCGCCTTTAATGATGACGCAATGCACCGCTTTATCATCATCGGCTTCCCAGAGGGCATCCCGCAACTCTTCCACCAGTTCGATCGATAACGCGTTGCGCTTTTCGGGACGATTGAGGGTAATTCGAGCACGGCCACGCTCGACCTCATAGGTGATATATTCAAATTTTTGGCTCGCCATGCGCCCCCCTAGGTTTCAACGTATTTCTGATATGCTAACACCAATACGGAGGAGAAATTTCATGCCAATATCCGGATTGTTACGACCCATAACAGAGCAGGAAAAACACGATTTTCATCGTGATGGCGCGGTGCTTTTAAAGGGCGTACTCGCAGGCCGCTGGAATGCGCTGCTTGAAGAAGGCCTTGAGTTCACGCAAGCGAACCCCGACGGCATGTCCGCCGGCGTTGCCATGCCACTGCGGATCGATCAGTTTCCAGCCTCGCACTCGCCTTGCCTTGACCAATTGATGAAAGAATCTCCGATTTCTGAAATCGTTGGATCGGTGCTCGAAGCACCCGTGCGATTTTATATGGATCAGATGTTTTATAAGCCAGCCGGTAAAGTCTTTCCAAGCGCCTGGCATCAGGACACAAGCTACTACAATATTGATGGTCATCAGCTGGTGCGGGCCTGGGTTTGTGCAGACGTCGCGCCGCGGGATGTCAGCATTGAAGTCATTCGGGGCTCGCATCGATGGAACGTGACCTACCGCCCCCCGGTTGGCCTTGACCCAAAAGCAGATCCACAGGGCGCCGCCAAACTCGAGCAAGCGCATGCCGCGGGGGAAATTTTGATTGGCCGAGAAGCCCATGCGCACTGGACCTACTTTGATTCGTTTTTAGATCCAACCCTGCCCGAGTTGCCTGATATTGAAGGCAATCGCGAGTCCTTCGAGATTCTCGGATGGGAATACGAGCCGGGCGACGTGCTCTTATTTCACGGCCACATTCTTCATTCAGCTCGGGGCGGCGCAACCTTAACCCATCCTCGGCGCGCTCATGCCTCGCTTTGGGCAGGGCCAGATGTGCACTATCTACGCAGACGGAGCCAGGCCATTCCCGACCCCCTCGCGCTGTATGATCATCAACCGCAGGACGGCCAACCGCTGTCCGATTTTCCTCAGGTCTTCCCCGTTGCTTGGGCGCCCGATGCGTGAGCGCAGATGCGCGGCGGTTCATCTGCGCCCTACCCACGCAAACCGTTTAAACGCGGGCCCGGTTCTTTCTGCACCCGCAGCGCGTTCTGATTCAGGTAAGAAGGTCTGAAGGGGCCGGCTTTGCAAGCCGTGGTGTTCTTGCGCTGGCATGCCGGTCGAAGCAGCGCATAGGGATCGATGCCTGCAGCACTGCGTTGTGATATCGCTAAGGCGGCCATGGTTTAGCGGTTTAGCGGTTTAGCGGTTCGGCTGCATGACGGTTTGTCCTATGCGGTCGCGATCGCTAAAACGCGTCACAAGCTAATGCCACACGGCGCGCTTGGCGTCGCGCCTTCACCGACAGCGCAAGGATGCGAGCAGGCTTTTAAACGCCGAACGATCCAGGGCTACTGAAACAGGTTCTTAACCGAATCGCGATAGTTTCGCGATACCTTCAGTGTTTTGCCACAGGCAAGTTCAAGCAACCCGGCACCTTTTGCAAGGGGCGTCAGGCTGACGATTTTTTCAACATTGACGATGGTCGAACGATGAATTCGCGCGAAGGTGCGCTCATCAAGTTTATCAATGAGTTCACGCAACGTGCTGCGCATAACCAAGGTCTCGCCATGGGCATGCACGCACATATAATCACCCGCCGCATCTACCCAACCAATATCATCAAAGGGCACAACCTTGACGACCCCAGAATCACGAACTAACAGTTTCCGCAACATCCGATGCCGCGCGCTGTTGTCCCCATGTTGCGAGGACGACTGAAGCTGATGGCCTGTTTTGTGGGTCGCAAACCCTGATGCGGGCAAGCGCTTTTGGTCTAAACAAAAATGTCCTGACCCGTCTACTGGGTGTCCGCCATCGACTGTGTCCAACGTATCTCTAGCTGTTTCATGCAAACGATCGGCATCAAAGGTTTTCGGGTTAAACTCAACGGCGACGAGCGCAGCACCGTGCGATTGAGCGTCAACGGGTTCTGAAACCAGCACAACCTTGATGGCATATTGAGCTTGTAATGTTGACGCCACAACCAACGCATCGGGTGACGTAATCCCGGTATCGAGAATCACAAGGTTCGGTCTGAGTTGCTCACACGCTCTTAAAATTTCATCGCCCGAAGGGCAGGCCGCAACCACGTCGATGAGGCGCTCATCGCGCAGCATCTCTTTCAACTTCATTAAAACCGATCGACCACTACAACCCACGACCACTTGGACTGCCTCGGCTTGCCATTCGGTGCGTTCACGACGTCCCACAGAACTCTGCATTTGACTACTTGCCACTGAACACCCCCTTTGCATTGAATTTAATCATGCATTGTGTTTTTCGAAGATCGGCAACCCCGCCCCTAAAGTCACGAAATGACAACGGTGTCATTTCTTGTTTTAGGCCTAAATGACAGCGCTGTCAACCCGAACCGTTTTGCCTTTAAACGGCGTAAAGCGGGGAAACCCCGATGGGCGGTCACAAAACGTTCCGGGTCAAAAACCCCACGGGCCATTATTCATCGATTGAGACCATCACAATGCGCCGGTCCGCGCCCATAACCTGATTGGCAATCACCCTTTTCAACCGCGATTGACTGAAACCATTGCGACAGCGCGTCCAATAACGGCCTTTAATAGGCGAATCAAAGCTGAAGACAAGGCGACTCAGCGATTGCGGCGATTCGTTGGCGTGCTTTCTGGTTGGTTCTTGGGTTGGTTCTTGGGTTCGTTGTACGCCGTCTAATCGACTGAGCCCTCTTTCATTAACCCATCCAGGCCAGCACTCCTCGCGCACACCTATTGATCAAGCCCTTGGTCACCAGGGCGTTGATCAAAAACTGCCGGCCTAAACCCAATTTTACCCAAGGGGTTTTATCGGACCCGACTTGTCGGACACGGCATCGCCAAAAAATTAAATAACGCAAGCTTTGATGGGGAATGGTTTAATGCCCAGTGAGCCTTTCGCTTTCACGCATCGGTCACATCGGCTTTGACAATACCACCCGCTTTGAGGTTTGGTGGTGGATCGCGCTAAAGAGCCAATACCTAACCCCCTGCAAACTGCTGGCGATACCCTCGAGCACTCGCAAGGACCCCCTGGACAACACGGCACAACAAGAGCAGTCAACGCGTCATGATGAAGCAATTTAATGTACGGGTTTATGGCGTTTTGATTAACGCTCAAAACCAATTATTGGTAAGCGATGAACGGATCAAAGGTCTTTTATTTACCAAGTTCCCGGGAGGCGGATTAGAGTGGGGCGAAGGCACATGTGATTGCCTCATGCGGGAGTTTATGGAAGAACTCGACCAACCGGTTGAAGTGCTGGACCACCTTTACACCACCGATTACTTTCAGCCATCGGCCTTTCGCGACACCGACCAACTCATCAGTATCTATTACACGGTGAAGCTTGTTGGTGAACAACAGTTTGAAGCCAAAACGAAGCCCTTTGATTTCCCCGAAAACGCTGGCCTGAAATGCGAAGTTCCGCGCTGGGTCGGGCTTTCGGACCTAAATGCAGACGATTTTAAATGGCCGGTGGATCGCCTGGTAGTGGGGACGTTGCTGAAATCGATTTGATTTCTCAAGCGTTGTGCAAGCTTGAAATAAAACATTGGGTGAAACCCAAGCTTTCAATCAAAAGTTAACGTCTTAAAAGTACGGCATCCTGACACTGGGGCGTCGACCATTTCTTGGATCGATCATCGCCAACCTTGACCGATCTTCACCGAATGCTGCGCACTGCCAAAGTGCTTACTTAGACGGGCCCTTCGATAAAACCAGCACACCATTGCAACTCAACTGAGCCCAAATCGGTGCCAAAGACGTTCAATAACACCGTAAACTGCAGCATCCTGCCCTTTTTAAAAGCTAAGCGTCCCTGTTATCGCATAAATGCCCTGTTAGTCTCAAAAACAATGAGTTTCGGGAGGTCAACCGTTAGCCTTTTGAGTGGAGAGATGCCCGGACTAAGGGCCGATCAGAATACAACTGCGCTTCTGAAGAGCGCAGCTCGACCTAGGGGGTTCAACACAATGGTATTCAAACGCAAACTACTTTCGAGCAGCGTGGCCTTGGCAATCGCTGGGCACGTCGCGCCACTCATGGCCGAAGAAGAAATGGGCGCCCAAAACGCGACTCATGGAAGAGGTCGTCGTAAAGGGCATCCGAGGTAGTCTGCAGCGCTCTATGGAAATCCAACGCGACGCCCGCGGCGTGGTCGATGGCAGAATCGCAGCTGAAGACATGGGTAAGTTCCCGGATGCGAACCTCGCGGAATCGCTCCAGCGCATCACGGGCGTCTCGATTTCGCGCTCTACGGGGCGAAGGCAGCCAGGTCACGGTTCGCGGCTTCGGCCCGGAGTACAACTTGGTGACCCTGAATGGCCGCCAAATGCCAACGCACAACGGCGCGAGTCGGTCCTTTGACTTTGGCGACCTGGCCTCGGAGGGCGTCGCAGGGGTTCAGGTTTACAAAACCGGCCGGGCCGATATCCCAACGGGCGGCGTCGGATCCACCATTAACATCTCGATGCCGGAGCCGCTCGAAACGTTGACAGCACGGCCAGCATCTCGGCCAAGATGGTGCAAGACACATCGACCCGTACGGGCGATGACATCACGCCTGAATTTTCTGGCATCTATATTGGCAAGTTTGCAGACGACACGGTGGGCATCGCGATTACGGCGTCCAACCAGAACCGAAACAATGGCGTGAATGCCGCGTCGACCGGCGGCTGGTTTACGCGGACCGGCGACGATGCCTCGATCGTGGTCAACGACGCCAGTCAAGTGCCAATCGCCCGCAAGTCTGCGAGCGAGTTTCTACTCCATTCCGCAATCGATGGCTTACAACATTGCAGAGTTCGAATCCGAACGAACCAACGGCCAAGTCGTTCTTGCAGTGGGCGCCGACGGATGACATCATCGCAACGGTTGACTACATCCACTCCAACTTCACGCTGGAGCGCTCTTACAGCGACATGTCTGCTTGGTTCTCGAACACCAACGCGGTGTCACAAACGAGCGAATGGGATAACTCCGGCATTCACTACACCCCAACCGATCTACAGCGAAGTCGTCAACAACGCAGACTTTGCGATGGGCACGGGCGAAGATGGGCGGGAAAACACCAATGACTCGATCGGCCTGAATATCGAGTGGGCTGTTAATGACCGCCTGATGTTGGCTGTCGATTATCACGATTCCAGCGCGGAAACCGGCGCGATCGGTGGCAATGGCACCAGCTCGCTGGTCACCATGGCATCTTTTAACAAAGTTGGTCAAAGCCTCATCACTGGCTCTGACATGCCGATTATGGTGCTCAACCTTAATTCAGGTGGCGAGGCCAACCGCCCACTATATGCCAGCGACATGATCATTACCGGTAGTACCTTTGGTAATGACGCGGCCTACATGGATATTGAGCAAGCTAAGGTGAGCGGCACCTTCGACTTCACGGATTCCTCCAGCATTGATTTTGGGGTGCAATTGACTGAAGTCAGCAATCGCTCTGTTTCAAGCAACGTTCAGCTTGATAACTGGGGCGGCTTGACCAGGCCCGGCGATCTTGCTGATGTTGTTGTTCGATCCAGCATCGATGGTCAGTTCGATGAGCTTTCTGGCAGCGATCACCCTGAGTTGCAAACCGAATTCTTCTCCGCCAGCCTTGCAGACCTGCAGGCCGTCGGTGAGGCGCATTACGCCGCAGAAGGGCTAGATTATGCCACCACAGGTGACTGCGGCACCGGTTATTGCGCAAGCACCGACTGGGGTAACGACATTCGAACCACGGAAGAGTCTTTTGCGGCCTACATTCAGCTCAATTGGTCTGGCGATGTCAGCGGTATGCCCGCCAACCTACGCGCTGGCGTTCGCTATGAAGAAACAGATGTTACATCAGCCGCCAAAAGCGTTTTGTATGACCGAACCATGTGGCTCGCGCCAGGTGAAGAGGTCTTGGTTTTACCTGCAGAAGATGCTGACGGGAACCTCCTACAAGGCTTTGAGGACATTACAGCCTCGTACGACCTGCTCCTACCCAATATCGATTTTGATATTGAAATTATGGAATCACGTCGTGGACACGAGGCTCGGATAGTCGAACCATTACTCGGCACGAGCTCATAACGACATCAAGGGCGGCTGAGTGTTGTCTGGACGAGTTCATTGATTACCTGGGCTCAGATGCGCGGTGGCGGTCGACGAGGCAATCCTCAGTTACTGCCTATGGAGGCCGACAAACATCGATCTGTCACTCGAGTGGTACTACGCGGATGACAGCTACTTCTCCGTCGGCTACTTCGAAAAAGATGTTAAAAACTTCATCGGTACCGGCTTTGAAGAAACGCCGATATTCGACATCCCCAACGTCATCGGCGGACAACTTTGGGAAGACGCTAAAACAGCTGCAGGCCTGACGGACACGGACTATGGTGAAATCGGCAACTACATCATCAACAATTATGCTGATAATGCCGCCGTAGACACCAGCGTCACCCCTGCCGAAATTTATGGACAGGATGGCGACCCAGCGCTGGTTTGGGTATTGAGCCGACCGGTAAACCAAAAGGCAGCCGAGGTTGATGGCATCGAGATCAACTTACAGCACACCTTTGGCGATACGGGCTATGGTTTTGTTGCCAACGCCACGTTTGCCAATGCGAATATTGGCTACGATATCGCTAACCCGCTGGAGGGTCAGTTTGTCCTGAACGGTTTGAGCGACTCCGCCAACCTGATCGCGTTTTATGACAAAAATGATCTTCAGGTTCGCCTTGCCTACAACTGGCGAGACGACTTTCTAGCTGGCGCCGGTCAAGGACAAGGCACCTATACCAACCCAACCAACGTGGAAGCGTATGGGCAGTTGGACTTGGGCATCACCTACCGCGCTACTGAGAAGCTAACCGTTTATTTCAGCGGTCTGAATCTGACTGAGGAAACCGTTCACGTCTACGGCTTAACCAAAGATCAAGTTCTGCAGGCGGTTCAGGGTGGGCCACGCTATGACATTGGCCTGCGCTACCAAATCAACTAGTCAGCTTAATGACTGAAAAAAGCCGCTCTCAATGAGCGGCTTTTTTTTAACCAACGTATAGACTAGGGTTGGGCTAGTTTTGCTCTCATTTGCCTTGGAGTTTCAATCTCAATCATGTCTTCGGCCATTCGCAACATTGTCATCATCGGCGGCGGTTCCGCAGGCTGGCTCTCGGCCGGCATTATTGCCGCGACCTATGCCTCTGCTGCCGACGGCGTTGGCTTGCGGGTCACACTAATCGAGTCCCCCGACATTAAAACCATTGGGGTTGGCGAAGGCACCTGGCCCTCGATGCGCCGCACCTTAAAACGCATCGGTTTGTCTGAAACAGATTTCCTTCGTTTTTGCGATGCCAGCTTTAAACAAGGCACCGAGTTTCACGGCTGGGCGAGCGACACCGGCGCCAGCTATACCCATCCCTTTATGCCACCCACCGACTTTGACGCGTTAAACCCAGTTGAGGCCTATCTGGCGGAGTACACAAAATCTCGGTTCGATCAAACGGTCTGTCCTCAGGTCGCACTGTTTGCAGACAATCTCGCCCCCAAGCAAATTACCACACCGGAATATGCCGGTTCTACCAACTACGGATATCATCTCGACGCCGGAAAGTTCGCTGCCCTTCTGCAAAAGCACTGCACTGAGCAGTTGGGCGTGACGCAGGTCGTCGCGAACGTCACGGCAGTTTTGTGCAAGCCCAACGGTGACATCGACCGGCTGAAGACGGACCGGACCGATGACCTCAATGGCGATCTCTTCATCGACTGTAGCGGCACCCACGGCCTTTTAATTAACGGCCTGTACAACATTGGCTTTATCGATCGAGCGGACACCCTCTTTAACAACCGGGCGATTGCCGCGCAAACGCCATACGTCGATGAAACCGACCCCATTGCCTCGTGTACCCACTCAACCGCCCAGAGCGCCGGATGGATCTGGGACATCGGCCTGCCAACACGTCGCGGCACCGGATATGTCTTCTCAACCCAGCACCAATCAGATGATGAGGCCGAACGCACCCTTCGGCAGTACATCGAGCGCACCAGTACGGCGGCGATCGCGGCGTCCGTTCAAACACGCGCCATTGCCTTTGAGCCCGGTCATCGAGAAATTTTTTGGCATCGCAATTGTGTTGCCCTCGGGATGGCAGCAGGGTTTATCGAACCGCTCGAGGCATCAGCCTTGGTTTTGGTTGAACTCGGCGCCACAATGATTGCGGATGAACTGCCCGCAGATCGCAGCGACATGGACCGGGTCAGCAAACGATATAATGACCGCTTTCAATACCGCTGGGATCAAATCATAGATTTTTTGAAGCTACACTATGTACTCTCCACGCGCACAGAGCCTTATTGGGTTGACCATCGACATCCGAGGAGCATACCGGAATCGCTCACATCGCTTTTGCAAACTTGGGCCTACCGGCCCCCTTGGCACCATGAGGGTTACCATAAGGACGAAATGTTTCCCTCAGCGAGCTATCAATATGTCCTGTATGGCATGGGGTTTCGACCCGCCCGAACGATGCCCCAACACCGGCATCATGACCAACAAATGGCCTCGGCGCGACGCACCTTTGCCGAGGTTACCAAACAGGCAACCCGCCTCAGGACCCATATGCCCAGCAATCGCGCGCTTTTGGAGACCCTCAAACAACATCGGTTACAGACCGTCTAACCCGAACAGAGAAGGATTCCGCGCGCATGTCCAATTTTGAAGTCCTTGACCCAAAGCAGCACCAATCCCTGCGCGTTAATACCCAGCCGGGCGCTGCCTTCGGCGATAATGTCATGTCGGCCATGGCGTTCCCATTTGAATTCAGAACGCTGCAAGCGGAATACCCCATCCTATTTCGAAAAGATGCTCAGACGGGTCAGTTTTATGCGCTCGTCTTGTTCGGCCTGGAACCAACGGAAAATTTGTATCTGGAAGCGGATCTCTGGCAAGCCAGAAACTTACCGCTATCCGCCAGACGCGCGCCGTTTTTAATCACAGAGCGCAAGGCTCTGGACGGGCAACAACCGCCTGAGCTCCTGGTGTCGATTGATCTCGATCATCCTCGCACCCATCACCCAGAGGGCGAACTTGTATTCAACGAAGATGGTTCCAACAGCGCCTTACTCGACAGCACCATTCAATGCCTGGGCGACATCCATGCTGGCCATGAACAAACCCAGCACTATTTCGACACTTTGAGCGCCTTAAACCTCATTACGCCGATGAGTCTTGAAATACCCCTCGATGAACCCCTGGAACTGACCGGCTTTTACGGTATCGATGAGGATCAACTTGCCGCCCTAGGCGACGCAGACCTCAAGCAGCTTCAGGCAGCTGGCTGCCTTGAACCCACCTACATGGCGATCGCGTCACTCAGCCAACTGTCTGGCTTGATTCAAAAGAAACAGCGCCGAATCATGACCACGCCAGGCCGCTAACGCAATGCAACCACTCCCTGAAATCACATGTGATGCCTTTCACAAGGCGATCGACCATCACCTCGGTAACGCCGCGCCGGTAGTCGTTCGAGGGCTGGTTGATCATTGGCCCGCCGTGGCGCAAGCGAAGACGAGCCAAGCGGGATATGTGGATCTCATTACTCGTCAGGCAAGCAGCAAACCCTTGACGGCCTTTTCCATTGAGGCCGAGCACCAAGGCCGGATATTTTATAACGACCGCTTTGACGGATTTAATTTTTCACGCATGCAACTAACCCTGCAGCAGGCGCTGGCGCAGTTTGACGCGCTCGCGCAACAAGCGAGTCCTGACACCCTCTATATCGGCTCGACCAATGTCGATCACTGGCTCCCGGAATTCGGCCAAGCCAATGTTCTCAATATCGACCTGCCCAACCCCACGGTTAGCCTTTGGATGAGCAATCACAGTGTGGTCGCGCCCCATTTCGACTTTCCCTGCAATCTCGCCTGCGTCGTCTCGGGCACACGGGAATTCACCCTGTTCCCACCGGATCAACTTCCGAATTTATATATTGGGCCGTTGGATCTCACGCCAGCGGGACAACCCATCAGCTTGGTGAACCTTCAAGACCCCGATCTAAAGCGCTTCCCGCGATTCAAAATAGCAGAAGCCCAGGGCCTCAAAGCGGAACTTTCTCCGGGCGACGCCATCTTGATCCCCAGCATGTGGTGGCATCAAGTCGAGGCGACCGGTCAACTGAACACCCTGATCAATTATTGGTGGCGGGATCGCGCGAGTGCTGACACTCACGGCCCACCGCTCGCAGCATTACAACATGCCATGCTCGCCTTTAAGGATCTTGCGCCGAGCCAGAAACAGGCTTGGCAGGCCTTACTCGATTATTATGTTTTTAACCAAGACCCAGCCCAATTTGATCATATCCCCGAGACAGCCAGAGGTATTCTGAACCCCATTGATCAAACCCTTGGGAAGGCCATCCGATCAACCATCCGACGACTCCTACGGTGACTAGACTGCCATGACAAACCTTAAGCCTCAGACTAACGTGGTTATTGTTGGCGGCGGCACCGCCGGCTGGATGACCGCCGCCGCGCTCTCAAAACTCTTAGGCAAGACCCTTAATGTGCGCCTGGTTGAATCCGAAGAAATAGGAACCGTGGGCGTTGGCGAAGCCACCATCCCAACGCTTATGACCTTGCACCGATTGCTTAAGATCGACGAGGCAGCATTTTTAAAAGCGACGCAAGGCACGATCAAGCTTGGCATTCAATTTGAAAACTGGCAGAAAGAGGGTCACCAATACTTTCACTCGTTCGGCTACACGGGTGAAGGTTGTTGGGCGGCCGGCTTTCAGCACTTCTGGCTAAAAGGACAACAGTTGGGCCTTGGCGATCCAGACTACGGCCAGTATGCTCCTGAGCTCGTCGCCGCGCAGGCGGAAAAGTTCGGGTTCTTAAAGCCGGTACCCCTTAGCTACGCCTATCACATGGATGCGTCTGGTTATGCGCGATTTCTGCGTGAAATCGCGGAAGCCAATGGTGCAAGCCGTATAGAAGGCAGAATCGTTGACGTATTACAAAAAGACAACGGCGAGATTGCATCCGTCGTATTGGCCAATGGCGAAACTGTCGCAGGGGATCTGTTTATTGACTGCAGCGGTTTTTACGGTTTGCTCATCGACAAGACGCTCGGTGTGGGCTTTGATGATTACGGGCAGTGGCTGCCCTGCGACCGAGCGATCGCGGTCCAGACCCAAAGTACCCGACCGCCTAGGCCCTATACGCGCTCGATTGCTCATTCGGCTGGCTGGCAGTGGCAGATCCCGCTACAGCACCGGGTTGGCAACGGCTTGGTATTCAGCAGTCAACACTACTCGGAGGACGAAGCCCTTCATAGGTTGCGTCAGAATATTACGGGCGATGAACGCACCGATCCAAGACTGATCAAATTTCAGACCGGCCAAAGGCAAGCGCATTGGGTGAAAAATTGCGTCGCCATCGGGTTATCGGCTAGCTTTATTGAACCACTGGAATCCACCAGCATTCATCTTATTATGCGCGCCATCATTCGGTTGATGCAGATGTTTCCCCACCAAAAAACCAGCTCGGCCGATATCCAAGAATTCAACAGCCAAATGCAGGCGGAAGTTGAGTTCGTTCGAGACTTTATTATTTTG
Source organism: uncultured Pseudomonadales bacterium (assembly GCA_905182155.1). Taxonomy (GTDB): domain Bacteria; phylum Pseudomonadota; class Gammaproteobacteria; order Pseudomonadales; family Azotimanducaceae; genus UBA9926. The sequence goes on along the minus strand of CAJJAX010000023.1, from coordinate 24,436 downwards.
CACTACCATCGTAATGATCGAACAGAAGATCCCTTCTGGCGTGATATGGCGCACATGCGTATCCCCGATACGCTGCGGCACCGCTTGGCGCTGTTTCAGGAAACCGGGCGGGCATTCCAGGCCCAAGGCGATGTGTTTGGTGAAAACAGTTGGACCCAGGTGATGCTCGGTCAGGGAATCCGGCCAGAACGCTATCACCATATAGTGGATATGATGTCGGATGCTGAACTCAATGATTTTTTAAACAAACAGCGCCGTCAGGTTGAGCAGATGGTCAAGGTTCTCCCGAAGCACCAGGACTTTTTATCCGCTTACTTAAAGGATTAAGCGCAATTCAGCGTTAAGACGCCTAAGCGCACTGCGATATCTGCCCCGTCCTCGGGTAGTTAATCCCCGACAATAAATCTTAGACAATAAATCTTAGACAATAAAAAAGCGGCTTAAAGCCGCTTTTTTACAACCTCGTTGAGACCAACTACTTCACTAAATCAAACGTCCAAAACACACCTGAGCCCGATTCGACATAGACCGTAATGGCAGAGCCATCACTGGGCAATGCTTCGACAATATAAGTCATCTCATCTGGAATCGCGGCGCCATTACTGATCTCACCGGTATTGACTGCTTTGGGTAAACCCACGTGCGCGCCCGTACCACTGATGGTCAAAGTCCCAGCGTCAGCATTATAGACATACGTTGCATCACTACTGCCATCATGCGGCGCAGCAGGCGTGCCGCAAACTTCGGCTTCGACGCCTTGCCAGGTTTCGAGCCAGGTCGAGCCGCCCTGCACGTTGTCAAAGGAACCATCGGCACCAAAGTAAAAGACATCATCAAGCAAGCAAGCCCGCTCTGTAACGATTGCGGTATCTGGACTGAACCAACCGCCGTCAAGCGCAACAGGCCCAACTCTAAAGGAACCCTCACCGGCTAGCTTCCAACTCCCTACAATCGGGGCATTGGCCACTTTAACCAGATCGAAGGTCCAAAATACACCCGCGCCAGACTCAATATAAACCGTCATGGCCAAGCCGTCTCCGGTCAACGTGTCGACCGTATAAACCAACGAATCAGGTACCACCGCGCCGTTATTAATCTCACCGGTGTTCACTGATTTCGGCAAACCAAGGTGCGCGCCCTTACCATCGATGGTCAAGGTGCCCGTATCGGCATCATACATGTAACTCGCTGCACCGCTACCGTCGTGCGGCGCGACCGGCGCGCCACAAACTTCTGCACCGACGCCTTGCCAAGTTTCAAGCCACGTTGAGCCGCCCTGAACATTGGCGAAGGTGCCATCCGCACCAAAGTAAAACACGTCGTCCATTAAACAACTTCGCTCCGCAACAACGGCAGCGTCGGGGCTAAACCAACCGCCATCGAGCGCCACCGGCCCAACTCTAAACGAGCCTTCGCCAGCAAGCTTCCAGCTGCCAACAATCGGTGCATCACTGACTTTGACAAAATCGAAGGTCCAAAATACGCCTTCGCCCGATTCAACATAAACCGTCATGGACGCACCATTTGCACCGAGCACCTCAACCGTGTAGGTCACGCGGTCCGGAATTGCTGCACCATTGTTGATTTCACCGGTGTTCACGGCCTTAGGAAGCCCAAGATGTGCACCCTTACCTTCAATGATCAGCGTGCCAGCGGCTTCGTCCAGCATGTAAAACCCTTTCATGCTGCCATCGTGTGGCGCAACAGGCGCGCCGCAAGCTTCGTCCGCACCGCCATTTTGCCAACCTTCGAGCCAAGTTGAACCGCCTTGAATATTTGAAAAAGAACCGTCTTCGCCGAAATAAAACACGTCATCCATCAAACAATTTCGCGCCGCAATCACTACCGCATCCGGACTAAACCAGCCGCCATCCAGCGCGACGGGTCCAACTCGGAAAGAGCCTTCACCTGCGAGCTTCCAGCTCCCGACAATCGGGGGTCTAGATTGCGCTTTTCTAAATTCAAATGTCCAAAAAACCCCTGCACCGGCCTCGATGACTACGACTAAATCCGTACCGCTTGCCGAAAGCGTTTCAACGGTATAAGTAACCGACGCAGGCGCCCCAACATTCGGGAGTTCACCCTCATTGACAGCTTTTGGCAAGCCCAAATGCGCGCCCATGCCTTCAAGCGTTAAAGTACCGGCCACGTCATCGTAATCCCATAAAGCCGCTGTTGCGCCATCGTGTGGCGCAACTGGCAAACCACAAGTGCCGTCATCACCGCCACCTTGCCAATTCTCCAGCCAAGTGTCGTCCTGCTGTACGTTTTCAAAAGAGCCATCCGCATTGAATCGAAATACATCGTCGAACTGGCACGCCCGGGTCACGACGTCGGATGCGTTTACACTGTACCAACCACCATCAAGCGGGGCCGGCCCCACTCTGAACGATCCAGCGCCCGCTAGCCGCCAGTCACCAACCAATGGGTTGTCGTTGGGATCCGCGCAACCTTCAACACAGTACTCAACGGCACTGGCATCTGTCGTTGCAGCAACCGCCGCACCCATCTCGCCACTGACATCCTTGAATTGGATCTCAAAGCTGATCATGCCATCCACATCAGCATCATTCATTTCGCGTTTTGCCGACCAGTTTTGGATACTGCCCTGAACCGTGGCGGCTTGCCCATTAATCATAACGATTGGCGTGATCAACCCTTCGCTTGCGGTAAAGCTCAAGGTGACGCCTTGACCTAATTTGGCAATTCCGGTCTTCGAACCGTTTTTCTCTTTTGCTTGCTTAATAGAAACCGCCGTCAGGGTTGGCACAACGCCATCCATACCCGGATCCGCGAGATCATTCTTGGTGATCTGGCTAGAGCTCCCCCCACATGCCGACAGCAGCAACAACCCGGCCAGTGCTAGCCCTGAGGCAACACCATTTTTCTTGCCTAAGTGAGCAACCTTACCCCACGAATTGACTTTAGTTTGCTGTTGCATGTCTTCCCCTAGCTAAGTTGTATACGACCGACGAGATCGAACCATAGATTTTTAACCCTTACATTCTCTGCGGGCCACCCACCCACCTCCAGCCTAAAACGGTGAATAGGGAGATATATGCGGTAAGACGGAAAGACCAGCTCAGAAACGCCGATTTTGACCCAATCGCCCAAAAATTGGGCGCCCAAACCCAATAAACTCAGGGTTATCCCGAGTCTTTGCAGCACAGTCTGCTGGGCCGAAGGACTGTTCGGCGGTTTAATACATCTCTCTGCAGCGGCATTTCTATGCCAACCTTCAGCACACTCATTAACGATAAAATATCAGTGATCGGGACCATTTTGCCGATGCGTTTTTAAACCATAAACCCGCACATAATCCACTTCCATTCGCGCCGGCAACATTGTGTGATCAATCGGCCCGCCAGCGCGACCCCAGTCTCCGCCGATTGCCAGATTTAAAATCAAATGAAAGGGCTCAGAAAAGGGCCAGGCTTGCCAATCATCCGATTCTCGAACATAGCTGAAGTAGGGCACGTCATCCACAAGCCAGATGATCTGATCCGCCGTCCAAATCAACTGATATCGATGAAATTGATCAAAATCCGGCAAAACGATACTACCTTTATGTTGGTTCCAGCGCGCCCAATAATAGGCTTTGGAGTGAACCGTGCCATGAATCACGCCAGGATCAAATCCAACCTGTTCCATGATGTCGATTTCGCCGCTGTTCGGCCAAGCATCGCAGTCGCCATTGCCCTGCCATTCGGGAATCGAGGCATCGCAGGTGGTAGCAAACTTAAAAGGATTAGACGGCAACATCCAAATCGCCGGCCAGGTGCCCTGCCCGTGGGGTAATTTGGCACGAACCTCAATCTGCCCATAGTGCAGATCGAGCAAGCCTTTCGTGTGGACTCTGGCTGAGGTGTATTGCGCGCCTTGAAAGGCTTCTTGGTGGGCCTCAAGCACCAAAGCGCCCGATTCAACCCGCGCATTTTTAAGGCGCGACGTGTAGGCCTGATCTTCATTGTTGACCTTGCCAGCAGGCCAACGCTCGAACACCCAGCGCTCAGGGCTCAGCCCTTGGGTGTCGCCTGAAGGCGCGTCGTCAAATTCATCCGACCAAATGAGCTGACCGCGGGTATCAGGCCGGGCAAGCCTTTGAAACGCTTCGATTCCACTCAGAATTGGCGCGCCGAGCACGCCAATCAGTTGAATCTTGAGACGGCCATTGCGCACCACAATACGCTCAAGGGTTCGAGACAGGGCCGCTTGATGATGGCCATCCCGGTTGGCCCGCACATCGAACTGTTTGAACACGCGCAGGCCTTGAATCAGCACATCAAACAACCGCGCGCCAGCCGCTTGGTCATTGGGCTCTGCAAAATGCAGCGTCACCGCGTAGTCTCCGTTCGGCACATCAAACGCGTAGGTTTGTTCGCCCGAGCGATAGGATTGATAGAGCGGGTTATGTTGGGTGCCCTGAATGGCCGGCATGATGGCGCACAGGCTCGTTACTTCTCGCCTGACCGAACAATCATCGCCGTTGAAGCGACGCCCATCGCTTGCGACATAGTTTTCACCGCCAACATTGAGTGACACAACACCCTGCAGGCGCGAACTCGAATGGGCCTCACCGTCGATCGCGGCGATTACCGCGCTGCAGAACGCTACCATCGTGACCACTTGCGCGCCGCGGGCGATGACCCGGCCGAACGCAAACTCGCTTGGTACCATTGTTAGGCCTCCTTCTATTTATCGTGCACAGATTGGCGCGCAGCGCGCCAAGCCCGCAGGCGCTGATTGCCTTACCCGGACGCGAGTCGGCTTGCCGATGGCTTGCACCTGAAAACCCGCCTGCCGGCTCTGATCGACTCACATCACCCGAGATAGCATCCTTGCTGCCAGGGCAAAGATGAACCGAGCCGCCACCCTTTTTGAACCAGCGACCACCAAGCGGCGGGCGCGACCGGGTTCAAAGCCCATCAACTTGGGCGATGGCGACCCAATGACTCGCCGCTCGCTTAGGAACCTTACGCCGCCGGCTCACATCTAACGATCAGGCCGCAATCACCAGCGGTTCGGCCTGCCCTAAAACAAGCGCTTGATCGAGCATGCGATTCGAAAACCCCCACTCATTATCGTACCAAGCCAAGACCTTAACCAAACGGCCCATGACCCGGGTATGGTTGCCGTCAAAGTTGCAGGAATAAGGTGAATGATTGAAATCAACCGAAACCAGCGGGCGCTCGTTATAAGCCAAGACCCCTTTTGTATCCTCCGCTGCGGCTTGCCGCATCAGATCGTTCACCTCGGCAACCGATACTGCGCGCTGCGCGGTAAACGTTAAATCAACGAGGGACACATTCAGGGTTGGCACCCTGACCGCGAGTCCGTCTAACCGGCCGGCCAATTGGGGCAGCACCTCGCCGATGGCGGCGGCCGCACCGGTCTTCGTGGGAATCATCGATTGCGCTGCGGCCCGCGCGCGGTACAAATCATCCTGTAAGGCATCCGCTAATCGTTGATCACTGGTATAGGCATGAATGGTGGTCATCAACCCACTCTCAATGCCCCAAGCAGCGTCGAGGGTTTGGCACAGCGGCGCAAGACAATTGGTTGTGCAGGAGGCATTCGAGATCAGGCGGTGTTCCGGCTTGAGCATCTGCTCATTGACGCCGTAAACCAAGGTTGCATCAAGATTCTTACCGGGCGCAGAGACCAGTACCCGACCCGCGCCAGCCTGCAAATGCTGTTCGGCTTGCGCCCGGGTCAATAAGACGCCACTACATTCCAGCACAACATCGATGGCTAAGGCTTGCCAAGGTAGCGCCGCCGGGTTGGCAATCGACAACAGCTGAATTTGATCCCCATCGATACACAGCTGATCGCCCTGCAGCGCAACAGGCCGACCAAATCGGCCATGGGTTGAATCAAACTCTGTTAAGTGGGCCATGGCCTCAAAGTTTGCCAAATCATTGATCGCAATAATGTCGATACTGCGCTCATAGCGTGGATTTTCGTACAGGGCTCTTAAAATATTACGGCCGATTCGGCCAAACCCATTAATTGCGATTCTTAATGCCATCTACTGACTCCTGTCGACGAACGCTCAATTTTTCCTGGATCGACCGCCAAAATGGGCCACCCAACAGACATGTAATAAAAATACATTTATACGAGAATTATCCAGAAAATGATCGATAATTACCTAGTTTAATTACATAACTGCGATTTAAGGGTGATATTCAACGCTCAGCGGGCATAAATTGGCTTATTATGTTCCCCGATTACATAACTTTATTGATTGATCTATTGGTTGATCTATTGATTGAACCTAGATCCAAGACGCAGAATCAAACCGATCGCAGAGCCCCATCATGACCCCAACGCAAACATTGTTATCAAACCTTGCCAAGCCAGCACAAGCCTTCAGCAAAGCCGAGCAAAAAGTTGCCGATGCTATTTTAGCAAACCCAGAATTAACCACCCGGCTATCGATTGCTCGGCTCGCACAATCGGCCGCGGTCAGCGAACCCACCGTCAACCGGTTTTGTAAGCGTCTCGGCGCCACCGGATTCCCAGACTTCAAACTAAAACTCGCACTGTCCTTGGCATCCGGCGCAAGATTCATCAACAGCGCCGTTGCTGAAGACGATACGGCTCCGACCTTCACCCCTAAAATTTTTAACGCCAGCATTCATGCCCTTGAAAAAACCCGAGACAGCATCGACACCCAACTCATTCATCGGGTGATCGATGAAGTCGTGCAATCAAAGCGCATCTATTTTTTTGGTCAGGGCAACTCAGGGCCCGTGGCCCAAGATGCGGAGTTCAAATTCTTTAGATTCAATACGCCCGTTTCAGCGCATCAAGACCCACTCATGCAGCGGATGCTTGCCGCCGCCGCGAAACCGGGTGACTTATTCGTGATCATCTCTTACACCGGGCGCACCATTGGCCTAGTTGAAACAGCGCGCCTAGCCCGCGACTCCTTGGCCACCGTGATCAGCATCACCGCGCCAGCCTCGCCTCTGGCCCGCGCGAGCGATCTTGCGATTACGCTCGATGTTGGCGAGGACACCGATGAATATCTGCCCATGACCTCACGGCTCGCGCAATTAACCTTGCTCGACGTGATCGCAACCGGGGTCACCTTAAGACAAGGCCAGGGCCACCTGACCGCACCTCGCGCGCATTAAAAAAAGTTTAAGAACAACTCGATTCGACAGCGCTGAACAAGATGCCTGAGCGCGCCTTTTAGCGCGACAGCGCCAAAGATTGATGGGCCCTAAAACGATAAAACTATAGAGCGGTAGAACTGTAGAACTGTAAACTGTAGAACTATAAACCACCTTGCCCTGGCACCCCCTCGGCCCAAGCGCGCGCCTGCTCACAATGGGTTTATGACAGCGCCTTTGATCAAGACGGCTTTAACGACAAGTCGGGCAACAGTGCCGCGTTCACCCACTTGCTTTCCTCGCCATCGCGCAGGGCCGGCACCAATGCCGCACGGCATAACCCATTACCGAAGACGTTTAGAGCCAGGGGACAGCCGCTAATAAGGCTTACGCGCGTTCAACTGGCCAGCAGATCGAAACAAGGGCTTAAAGGCGCCATGGTTACGGCGCGTTTGAATGCCACGATGACTGCGGCCGCGTCACCCGATATCCGATTCGCACCGGGACTTGGACGGACCCGATCACGGCGCCCAAAATACTTGGGTCTTAGGATCCTCGTGACGCAAAAACAAACCCACCGGGTATTGCGCAAGCAGGCCTGAAGCCTCAGCCAAAGTGAGCACCTGCAATTTCTCGTCACCGGTTACATGCAAAAACAAGTTCCGGGTATTGAGCAATCGCGCCGCGCTGAGGCTGATGCGGGTATGCGGCGCCGTTAAGGGCTGCAACGCAACCGCCGCAAGATCGCTAGCAAGGTCCATTGCGTCGGACAACCCTTCAGCGCCCGGAAATAACGACGCAGTATGACCATCCAAACCCATGCCCAGAACCACCGCATCGAAGGTTGGCAAGGCTTGAAATCGCGCGTTCAAAGCATGGGTCTGGGCGGCAAGGTCCAGCGTCGAATCATACAGCGGCATAAATTGCGCCGGGCTTGCGTTGTGCTGCAGCAGTAAGCGCCGGACCATCTGCGCATTACTATCGGGATGCTCAAACGCAACGCAGCGGTCATCGGTTAAGGTAACCGTCACTTTTGAAAAATCGAGCGCCGCGCCACTCAACCGACTGAAAAGACCCAAAGGCGTGCTGCCGCCGGAGACAGCCAAAAGCGCCTCGCCCCGAGCATCAATCGCTGCGGCTAATTGATCGATCAAAATCTCGCTGAGGGCCGCATCTAATGCCGCTGCATTTTCGAAGTTTTTTCGGGATGCGCTCATTCGCCAAACCAACTGCGATCATCTCGTTCGATCAGCATTTCGGCCTTTGACGGCCCCGAAGATCCCGCGCTATAGCGATGCACCTTCAGTTCTTCGGCGGTCCAAGCGGCAATCAAGCTATCGCACCAATGCCAGGACGCTTCAATCTCTTCTCGACTCACAAACAACCATTGATCGCCTTTGAACACCTCCAACAGCAAGCGCTCGTAAGCGTCCGGAATCCGGACTTCCCCGGCGGCATCGAAAAAATCCAAATTTAGAATGCGCTTTTCCAAACTCAAACGGTCCTTCAGACTTTGCTTTTTGGACGCCATTTCAAGTTGGATGCCTTCGTTCGGCTGCAACCGAATGACCAGGCGATTCATCCCCGCATCCTGCCGATCCGGGAAAATGGCGTGGGGATGATTCTTATAGGCGATCACAACTTGGGTCACCTTTTCACTCAAACCTTTGCCCGTTCTCAAATAAAAGGGCACACCCGACCAGCGCCAGTTGTCGATATGGGCCTTGATCGCAACGAACGTCTCGGTCTTAGAGCCTGGGTTCGTACAGCCCGACTCCTCGGTATAGCCCACCACCGGTTCACCCGCAATCCAACCGGCTGAATACTGCCCCCGCACAGCATGGTCTTCGACCTTGGCGCCATCAATAATGGTCAACGCCCGCAGAATTTTTACTTTTTCGGCTCTGATTTCATCCGCCGCAAACGAATTTGGCGGCTCCATCGCAACCATGCAGAGCAACTGCAGCAAGTGATTCTGCACCATATCCCGCAATTGACCAACCTTGTCATAGTAGGACCAACGACCTTCAATCCCGACGGTTTCCGCAACCGTAATTTGGACGTGATCAATGCAGGTGTTATCCCATTGCGAGTTGATCAGGCGATTGGCGAACCGCAGCGCCAAAAGATTCTGGACGGTTTCTTTCCCAAGGTAGTGATCGATACGGTAGATATTCCGCTCGGAGAAATATCGCGCAACGGTATCGTTGACCTGCCGAGAGCTTTCAAGGTCATGACCAATGGGCTTTTCCAGAACAATTCGGGCGGCGTCATCCAGACAGCCAGTGTCATGTAAGTGCTGACTGATAGCGCCAAACAAACTCGGCGGCGTTGCCAGGTAATACACCAACACCCGAGACGGCATGACCCAGGCCTTTAAGCGTTGGTAATGTTTCTTGTTCGAAAAATCTAAATTCAGATAAGAAAATCGCCGAGCCAGTTTTCGCCAAGTTGTATCCGACCAGTCTTCCGGGGCTAAAGTCTGCTTGAGCCGATCCTCGGTGTACTCGAGGAACCCTTGGGTTTCGATATCCTCCCGCGCGACAACGGCCAAACGAATACTGTCTGCTAGTAATCCACTGCGTTCAAGCTGATAAAGCGCCGGGAGCAGCTTCCGACCCGCCAGGTCCCCTAACCCACCAAAAATCACCAGATCAATATTGTGCTCGTTCATGTTATCGGCTCCCTGTCGCTTGAACGGGCCCGTCAACCGGTGACCCCAAGTCAACCTGCGCCAAACTGCAGGCACGCCTCGCCAGCCGGGTGATCTCATCCCAGTCACCCGTGCGAATCAGGCCTGCTGGCACCATCCAGGAGCCCCCAATCGCCAGCACCGACGGCAAGGCCAAATAGTCCGCCAAGTTGCCCTCGTGAATGCCGCCGGTTGCACAAAACTGAAGCTGAGGCAGCGGCGCCGAAACCGACTTCAAAAAATTCGTGCCACCCAACGCCTCGGCTGGAAAAAACTTTTGAATCCGGAAACCTGCATCAAAGGCGCGCATCATCTCGCTTAAGGTCGCGACCCCGGGCAAAAACGAGCTAGGATCCGCGGCAGACAAAAGCGCATCGGTCGCCCCAGGCGACACAAAAAAAGTGGCGCCAGCGGTTTCAGCGGCGCGCAATACCGTAGGCGTCAAAACCGTCCCCGCACCCACCGTCACCGCGGGCACCTGATCGCGAATGCTTTGGATTGCCCCGGCCGCGGCGTCGGTTCGAAAGGTCACCTCCAGCACGTTTAAACCGCCGCTGGACAACGCTTCCGCCAGCGGCACGGCGTCTTCAACCCGATCGAGCGTAATGACCGGCACAATTTTTTGATGCCTCAATAGCGCCTCAAGCATGGCTTGTGCTCCCTAAATTCAAAAAATGAGCGGCGCCGAAGAGCCCTAAATCGGGCTGAGTCACCAAGAAACAAGGAATTTCGCTTAAATAATCTCGGAACCGGCCCTTATCTTCAAAGGCGTGCCGAAAGCCACTTTTAACCAAGATCGATGCAAACCGAGGCATCACGCCGCCGGCGATATAAACCCCACCTTTGGCGCCAAAGGTTAAGGCCAAATTACCGGCAACGGCACCAGCGGCCTCGCAGAAAAACTCTAAGGTTTCGAGCGCCACCTCATCTTGATCTTCAATTGCCGCGGCAACAATCTCGGCAGGCGTTGAAAACTTCGGCGTTCGATGTTTGAGCGCGCAAAGCGCGCTGGCAATATTGACCAATCCTGGCCCTGAAACCACCCGCTCGATGCACACCCGATTAAATTGAGACCGCAGCTTACGTTTGACTTCGATCTGCAAATCTCCAACTGGGGCATAATCGGCATGCCCACCTTCGCTCTCAACCACAACATAGCCATCCCGGGCCGGAATCAGTCCGGCAACCCCAAGCCCGGTGCCGGCCCCAAGCACCACTCGAGGTCGATCAACCCGCACCCGACCCCCACCGATCTGCAGCAAGGCCTCATCGGACATCGACGCCACGCCATGGGCAACCGCCACAAAGTCATTGATCACCGAAACCTGACTCTCGCCTAGGGCGGCGACCAACTCCATTTTCGAGAAATTCCAGTGACTGTTGGTAAAAACGATTCGGTCCAGGTCCGTCGGACAAGCGACGGCAAAACACGCCCGCTCAGGCCAAGGGCTAAGGTCTTGATCGGCTTTTATTTCGATCAGCACCTGATCAATTACATCGGAAAAATTTGGGTGCTCGTCCACTAAATAATGACCTTGCCACAGGGGCGCGACCGAATGGGGGGACACGGCCCAAAACCGGGCATTGGTGCCGCCAATGTCTGCGATCATCCACCAGGGCTGGGTCATTTAAACGGCCTCAAATAAATAAGTCGCGCCGGCTTCAGCACAATTAAGCTGAGCCCGATTTAAGTTAAACAATTGACGGCCACAGCTATTGGCTACCCGTGTGCTTGGCTGCCAGTCAGGTCGTTCAGACATTTGGTCCGGGTCAACCAACACGGTGAGTTCACCCGCATCTGAATCCAGGCAAATGACATCGCCATTCTGGATGCGACCAATCAAGCCGCCATCGAGCGCTTCTGGGGTCAGATGGATCGCCGCAGGCACCTTGCCCGATGCGCCGCTCATGCGACCATCGGTTACCAGCGCCACGCGATAACCTTGATCCTGCAAGGCCCCCAAGAAAGGCGTTAATTTATGGAGCTCTGGCATGCCATTGGCCTTGGGCCCTTGGCCTCGAACCACCACCACACAATCTTGATTCAAATCGCCTGCGGCAAAGAGTGCGTCAAGCTCATCCTGATGTTCAATCACCACGGCAGGACCCGTGATCAGGCGACGATCGAGCGCAACGGCCGAGGTTTTAATTACGCTTCGGCCCAGATTACCGGTCAACAGCTTCAACCCACCTTCCGCTGAAAAAGGCTTGTCGCCCGCTCGTAGCACCTGATCATCAAGCGACGCGGTGGGTGCTTGCTGCCAACGCAAAGCGCCATCGCGCTCGCAAGGTTCCTGGGTATAGTCTGAAAAATCCGCACCCCAAACCACCTGCGCATCGGCATGCATCAAGCCTTGGGTTAAGAGTGCCCGGAACAAATAACCGGTGCCGCCGGCCGCATGAAAATGATTCACATCGGCGTCGCCATTGGGATAGATGTTGCACAAAAGCGGCACCACCGAGGACAAATCGGCAAAATCCGACCAGTTCAGGATGAGTCCCGCAGCGCGCGCAATGGCGATCAAATGGATGGTGTGCTGGCGTCGACCCACCTGAGGCGAGCAGCGCCACCACCGCATTCACAATCGAGCGCTCATCAACCACTGCGCCGATGGGCCGATAGTCGGAACCCAGCGCGGTAATCCTAGTCACTTGTTCGGCGGCCGCCTGGGTCAACAACTGGCGCAAGGGATCTTCGGGGTTAATGAAGGAACTTCCAGGCAGTTGTAACCCCATGGCTTCCAACATGACCTGATTACTGTTCGCCGTGCCATAAAAGGTACAGGTACCCGCACTGTGATAAGACGCTGATTCCGCTTCGAGAAGCGCTTCTCGCGGAATTTCACCGCGTGCGAACTGTTGGCGGATCCTTTGCTTTTCCTTGTTGGGCAAGCCAGAGGGCATGGGACCCGCCGGCACAAAGATCGTCGGCAGATGGCCAAAGCTTAGGGCCCCCATCAATAACCCGGGCACAATTTTGTCACAAACGCCCAAGGCGAGCAGTCCATCGAACATCTCATGCGAGAGCCCAAGCGCCGTGCACTGCGCGATTAAATCGCGACTCATCAAACTGAGCTCCATCCCGGGCCGGCCCTGGGTCACGCCATCACACATCGCCGGCACACCGGCCGCGATTTGGCCAGTACATCCGATCGCAGACAGGGCCTGCTTGATTTGGTTGGGATAGGTTTCATAGGGCTGATGAGCCGACAACATGTCGTTGTAGGCGGTCACCATAGCGATATTGCTGCTTTGCATGAGCTTCAAACGTTGCTTGTCTTCTGTGCCACAGGCCGCAAAACCATGGGCCAAATTGCCACAACTGAGTTGTTCCCGGCGAGGCTGGTCCCGCTTGGCGTCCTTAATCTGTTGCAAATAGAGACCCCGCAGCGGTTGACTACGGTCTCTAATCGCCTGGGTCACGGCAAGGACGGTTGCATTGAGGTCGGCCATTTTTTTATGCTCCGGGTCAGAAAAAGGAAGCGTCTGAGTGGGTTGGGTTGCCTTTTATTTTTGTAGTAAAACTACAATTTTAGATCTTAAACCTATTTTTAATCAAATATTGCGTAATTTAACTACATTTTGCATGTTCCCACGCCAACACCGTTTTAGGCAACCCTAAACCACCCAGTCACCGCGGCTTCGCGATAAAGGGTTGTCCTTAGCCGTTAAAACGGTAGCTTCTGATTTCAAAGGCCAAGGTTTCCGACAACTCAGATCGGCTTTGGATAGATTGTTGTTGCGCCGGCGTTGCCGACCAATAATACGGCGTCATACCAAACAAATCGGTAATCGTTGGCGGCAAGAGCTGGATTGTCCGCCGTACCGTTCGCGCGGTAATCTCCTGCCATCTTTCGGACCCTAGTACGGGGTCAAAATTGGCCGCATGGGGCGCCACACGATCATAGATGATTTGTTTGAGCGCCTGAAGATGATCCGGTGCTGGCCCAGCCAAATGAAACATCCCACCGGGTGTTAGGACCCGCTCAATCTCTGCGAGATCGTACGGCGAAAAAATCGACACAATCTGATGAAAGCTTCGAGGGAAAAATGGCAGGGCGCGACTGGCTGCCACACAAAGTTGCGCGCCTGTTTTACGCTGGGCTGCAAGTTTTGCGGCCTCTTTGGCGATATCCACACCCCAAAGTTGATTTGGGGATAAACCTGGCACCCGAGCCAAGTAGTGTTCGAGGTAGTACCCCTCGCCACAACCAACATCAAGCAGTTGAGCGCCAGGAATATGCTCCGTTGCAATTCGTTCCGCAATTGCTTCCGCAAAAAAATCATAAACCTTGGTCGAAAATAATCGCGATCGAGCCGCCAACATCGCGCGCGAGTCTCCTGGCGTTCTGCTGCGACTTTGATGCGCCAGTAACAAGTTGACGTAGCCTTGCTTGGCAACATCAAAGCTGTGCCCGGTACCACAGCACAGCGTTCGCCCGGCGCCGGCGTTCAGCGCCTCGTGGCAAACTGGACATTGGTAATTCACAACCGCTCTACCGCCTCTAAAAAGCGGCTGACCCGCTTTAGGGCATCTTCGAATAAACCGACAGAACCCGCTGATCCTGCCGCATTCAAAATGAGCCCAACGCTACCAATCGTGGCTTTCACCATTCCACTTCCAGAAGCCACCCGTGTTGTCGAGTTTCAGATCATCCGACACCGCCGCAACCCCATCTGCGCTCTCACGTGGGGTTAGATCTGCACGCGGGCCACCCATATCCGTTTGAACCCATCCTGGATGCACCAAACCGACGGCAATCCCATCCTTTTTCAAGTCGACACTCGCCATCCGCATAAATTTATTCACCGCCGCTTTCGAGGCGCAATAAGCGTGCGCTGCAATCATCTCAAACGACAGCGCGCCCATCTGCGAGGTTACCGTCATCACCTTGCCCGCCTCGGCCAGTCGAAGATTCGGCAGCAATGCCTGCAGGACGCGAACAGGACCAATACTGTTGACATTAAAGGTTTCCGCCCAGCCGTCGTAATCCATGGCATAGGTATTTTGCTGGTCAAAGTCTGGGCCCTTCATACCGGCATTGTTGATCACCATATCAATGGCAACACCGGCCAGCTTTTCAGCCATTTGGGTGACCGAGGCCGTATCGCCAACCACCACTTCAATGGGGTGCACATCCCCCTCAACCGCATTGAGTTCTGTTGCAGACGCTGGGTTTCGACAGGCCGCGTAGACCGTATCGCCACGCCCTGCATAAATTTTTGTTAGCTCTAGGCCAACGCCTTTATTTGTTCCGGTGATCAATACTGTCGCCATAATGCCTTTCTTCCTTAGTCTTTAATTACGGGGTTCTTTGTTACGGCCTCATTGACAGCGACCGCCTTTGCCGATGTTTTTTTGCCGAGACGTTGCGCTAGGCCTGCTTTCTTTCCTGCTTTCTTTTCTGCTTTCTTTTCTTATTTCTTTGCTTACTTCTTTGCTTATTTCTTTGCTTATTTCTTTGCTGCTTTTTTTGCTGCTGGTTTTTTACGACTCACGAAGGGGTTCCGGCCTGCTTGTAAAAAGAAGCCTGCAGCCTGCAACGTTGCCGCGCCTTTTAAGGCCCGATACCCCTTGCTCACGTCACAGACCGAATGCACGCAGCCAACGCCCGCCTTATTCTTTGGTTTCTGAATTTAAGACCTCGTAGATCCTGCGCTTAAAATACCAGCGCCCATCCTGCTTGATATAATCGTCTTGGTAGCGGCCCGTCACACTGCGCTGACTGCCATCCTTGCCATGCAAAAACTCCTGCTGATACCAAGTGCCGGTGGCGGCGTCCCCATCAACATGGATCGGCCCGGCGGACGCAAAAAATCCGACAAAGCCAAAGGCGCTCATCGCCCCCTGCCAAACCGTTAAAATGGTCGCGCGGCCCTGAATATCGCCCGCACCGGGCAAATGCCACAGGGCGTCTTCCGCCCAATTGCTCGCCCATGCTTCGCCATCAAATCGCATTACCGCATCGTTATACGACTCTATTAACTCTCGAATTAACCAACGATCTTCCATCGACCCTGAACTTAACATTGCCTTCTCCCGCTACGGTCTTGCCCTGCCAGCAATCAACCGGTGGACACTTCTGAATTGAAACCATCGGCTTTGATGGCATCCCTGACACTCAGAATCGTCGAACTGATCAACGATCGCTCAGTGAGCCCCATTCAAGCGCGATCGACTAGGGCTTGGCAAGCCTTGACCCGTCAGGGTGCGAAAATTTCTCAGCAGCTTAGCGAATTTTGACCGCTTCCCAGGCCAGACTGGATCTGCTTTGATAATTCCGATAGTTTAATCTGAAATCAGCCCGCACCGAGACGCACCCCTTAACCATAAGCCTCATAAACATAAGGATCAGCACCATGCAAAAGCGACGAATGGGCAAGCACGGTTTAGAGGTGCCCGTCTTAACCCTGGGGACCATGACCTTCGGACTTCAAGTTGATGAGGCCGGATCCATTGACATTCTTGACCAGGCCGAAGCCTATGGCCTGACCTTTTTAGATACCGCAGACGCCTACCCATTGGGCGGCACGCTTGAAACCATCGGTGAAACCGAGCGCATCATTGGCCGTTGGCTGCAAACCCGGGGCAATCGGTCGAACTTGCAAATTGCGACCAAATGTTTTGCGCCGACGCGTCAGGGCCCCAATGGCTGGGGACTGTCACGCCAGCACATCCTGGAATCTATCGATCAAAGCCTGCTGCGCCTTAAAACCGATTACGTGGACCTTTTTCAGGCGCACGGTTTTGACCCGAACACCCCGATTGAGGAAACCTTACGCGCCTTTGAAGACATTCAGCGCGCGGGAAAGGCGCGCTATATTGGCTGCTCGAATTATCCAGCCTGGCGCCTTGCCGAAGCCTTGAGCGCAGCCGAGCGATTGGGCCTTGCAGGTTATATGAGCCTGCAACCTCGATACAATTTGCTCTATCGTGAAATTGAAACCGAACTGCTGCCTTTGTGCAGAAGCCAAGGTTTGGGCGTCATCGCGTATAACCCCATTGCAGGCGGCTTTCTCTCCGGAAAATATCAGCCCGAACAAGACCCAGAACCGGGCACCCGGTTTACCCTTGGCACTGCCGCCGAGCGCTATCAACATCGCTACTGGCAGACTGCACAGTTTAGCGCTGTGCAAACTCTCAAGGCGCTCACCGATGCCCGGGCCGTCTCTTTAGTCACCGTGGCCGTCGCCTGGGTGCTTGCGCAACCTGGCATTACCAGCGCCATCATTGGGGCCTCGAACCCCAATCAGCTAAAAGCCAATGTTGAGGCCGTGGACTTTGAACTCGATGATGAACTTATGGCTGCGTGCGATGCCGCTTGGTGGCAACTACCCCGACGACCCGTCGCTGAGGGCTATCGGTAACGATACAAAAAGATTGGCCGTCCATTGCGAGACCCCCGGGGCGCTCTGATTTTCAGGGCATTGACGTCTCGACGGCGCAATGCGTTGGCGCTTCGCGATTCCCGGCGCGCATCCGACGACGCCGCGCCTCAAGCTGGTCTAATTGGGATCGCAACAACCTCGGACGGCGTCCGAAAAAATTCTGGCCGGCTGCTGCTCGCGCCGCGATCAAGCAGGGATCGGCACCGGCCTGAAAACCGACACTCTAAGCATGACCTTCGCCTGCCACGCGCCCAGACATTGGAAAGCAGACCTCATGACCCTGCACGGGATGTCTTGGGATCCCTTGCGCTGCAAGGAGCGACAATAATGCAAACCCTGCGCCAAAGAAAAACACCATCGACGGGGAAACCATCCAAACCAAACCCAGCGCTGCCGGCACCACCACGGCAGCAATGTGATTGATCGTAAAATGCGTGTCTAGGAAGCGATGTCAGCAGGGTCTGCAATTTTTTGAAAATAGGTTTTAAGGGCAATAGCAATCGAGAAGAATAAGTGATCAGCAATGTATAAAAATACTGCAAAGGCATTATCAACAAAGCCGTACGCCACAAAGACAATCACCAAGCCAACGTACTCAAACGAGAGCGCCCAGCGTTCCCCCCAGCGCGCGATCATGGCGCCAATTCGTTCGGCAAAGAGCCAGTTAAAGGCATAGTTAATGAGAAATAAAACGGTTATTTCTGAGGCGCTATAACCGAACTTCTCGACCATCAAGAAGGCCGCAAACACCACGAAGATTTGACGCCGAGCGCCTGATAAAAAGGTCAGCAAGTAGTACAGCCAATAACGTCGCCGTAGAATCAGGGTTTTATGTTGCACGGTCTTTGAAGGAAGTGCGGAAATGCAATCCACATCACAACCGCGAGCACCATGCAGACGCCGCCCGCCAAGGCGAAATTAGTTTGGTACGACAGCGCGAACCATTCGAGGCAGACCCACAAGACCCCATAAACCACCAAAGAGGTTATCGATCCCACAGCGATCAATCGCCCCAACACTTGGGGTGCTTCTGCTTTTGATAACCATTGCAAACTCAGCGACTGTTTGACCGCTTCAAAGTAGTGAAAGCCCGTACTCATCAAGACCGTTGTAAAATACAGACCATATTCCGTCGGGAAGAACCCGGTCAGCGCAACCCCCAACCCCAGCAACGCCAGCGAACAAAACGGCCAAGGTTTGTTCTTTGACAATGAGCAGCACGAACACCGCGGTGAACGCGAGAAACCCTGGGACCTCCCGCAAGCTTTGCAAAATGCCTATTTCAATCCCGGTAAACGCGGCCTGCTCGACCACGAAGTTGTTCAGCAGCGCGGACCAAATATGAAAGGCAACCGGCATCGCAATTGTCATCAGCGTCAACAGCATGATGGGTTTTTGGCGCCAGCTTGTTACGTTATCCTTTGCGCATTCCCTAATGATGGTTCAGAACCCGTCGCACGAGACGCCCAACACTTCGTCATCTTAGGCGTTTCTTTCCGCTTTAAAAAGCGAGGCGCCCCTCGCCAGCGGCCCGCATCAAGGGGGCGCTGTCCATTAAGGCGGCATTTTATTTTGGCGCCGCGTTCGCCGCGATCACCGTCGAGGGCGGTTCAAACCGCGCTAGCGATCGCCCTCGCCAGCCTCGAGCCCGAGCGCCTTGATTGACAGTTCTCGCATCTCGACCTTACGAACTTTACCCGTCACGGTCATCGGGAAATCATCAACAAACTTGACATAATTGGGGCACTTTATAATGCGCAATTTTACCGTCGCCAAAACAATTTAAGATCGGCCTGACTGGTCAGTCCGGGCGTGGGCACATCTTGTTTTCGCTTGATCCACGCCATCAACTGCTCGCCATAAACCGCATCGGGCACGCCGATCACCTGAACGTCTTCGATTTCCGGATGGGTGTATAAAAACTCCTCGATCTCCCGAGGGTAGATGTTTTCGCCGCGCGAATCACCATATCTTTAATCCGGCCAACAATATTAACGTAACCGTCCGCCCCCATGACCGCGAGGGTCCCCGGTGTGCATCCAACCGGCCTCATCAATGGCCTCTGACGTTTTAGCCGGGTCCTCCCAGTAACCGGTCATCACCGAATACCCCCGAGTGCAAAACTCGCCCGTTTCACCCCGCGGCAGCGTCTCGCCAGTTCCGGGTGCGCAATTCGAATATCCACGTGGGGGTGCGCCCGTCCAACCGTTTCCGTGCGATGGACCAAGGAATCTTCCGGGCAGCGTTTGGGTCGATACCGGCGAGGTTTCGGGTCATGCCGTAACAGATGGTCACTTCCCGTAAGCTGCATCCGGTCGATGCATTGCTTCATTACCGCAACCGGACAGGGCGCGCCGGCCATCACCCCGGGTGCGCAGCGACGATAGATCAAACTTTGAAAAATCCTCGAGCGCCAATTCCGCAATGAACATGGTGGGCACGCCATACAGCGCGGTACAGCG
This sequence comes from uncultured Pseudomonadales bacterium, assembly GCA_905182155.1. Lineage (GTDB taxonomy): Bacteria > Pseudomonadota > Gammaproteobacteria > Pseudomonadales > Azotimanducaceae > UBA9926. The sequence continues at coordinate 4,772 of CAJJAX010000023.1, read as the reverse complement.
CTCTTCGCTAACGGCCTCAAGGGTTCGCGCCGCATCAAAGCCATCGTTTGGAATCACCATGGTGGCGCCGTGGCTGGTGCAGGCCAGGTTCCCCATCACCATCCCAAAGCAGTGGTAAAACGGGACCGGTATACACATCCGATCGCGCGCGGTCAGGCGCTGCAACTCGCCGACGAAATAGCCATTGTTCAGGATATTCCGGTGGGTCAGCGTCGCGCCCTTCGGAAGCCCGTGGTGCCCGAGGTATATGAATATTGATTGGGTCCATCTGGGTCGAGCTGCCCGCGAAGATCATCGATGCCAGGTTGGTACTTTGCATCGCCCGCAATTAAGGTCTCCCATTCCGGAGACCAAAAGAAGATAGCCCGTTCAAGGCCCGGCGTTTGATCTTGAACGGCGGCAACCATCGCCTGGTAGTTCGAGGATAAGTACGCAGGCGCGGCAATTAAAAGCGACATCCCGATTGATTGAGCGCATAGGCCAGCTCATGGGTTCGATAGGCAGGGTTAATATTGACCAGCACCACCCCAATTTCCGCCGTGGCATATTGCACCAGGGTCCATTCGGCATAATTTGGACTCCAAAGCCCCAGCCGATCAAGGGGTTTTAATCCTGCGGCTAAGAGCCCGCTGGCGAGACGTTGCACCCGGGAATAAAATCTGGTAGGTCCAACGCAAACCTTGATGCCGCGACACAATGGCCTCAGTCTCTGGAAACTGCGCCACCGTTTGCCGCAGATTCTCGCCAATGGTTTGCGCAAGAGCGGCTGATCCCGGGAACCCATTTCAATTGCAAGGCTCGGCATGGTTGATCCTATGATTGAACGATGATGCTATAGGTACCCTGTTTGACGGGAACTTTCAATCGGCACACGCACTTAATCATGACACTGCCCGCCCGAAACACCCTATTTTAAAGACCCCAGCCTTAAACGCGGCTCAAGAACAGGCAAGGGACGCCCTGCGCTTGAGGCCACCACGCCCTATACGTTTGTTTTGCAAGCCACCACAGAAGGGACAATAGCGATTGGGACACCGCGGGCCCTGGTACGGCTGCTGAAGCTCAGATGAAAGCAACCCTTCGACAGGGGACGCAGGCGACTTAAATATTTATGCAAGCAGTCCAGGTGATGGCCTTTTAGGCTGGGCCACCTTCCCCACCTCTTATGCCGGCAACCCGGCTGGTGACGGCGTGGTGATTCTGAACGAAACCCGTCCTGGCGGCAGCGTGACGCCTTATAATGAGGGCGACACGCTAACCCACGAAATTGGCCATTGGCTCGGGTTGTATCACACCTTTCAGGGCGGATGCAGCAATACGGGCGGCGATTACGTTACGGACACCCCAGCGGAGCGGTCGCCGGCTTATGGCTGCCCAGTCGGTCGCGACTCTTGCTCACGGATCAAACGGCGCACCGAGCAATACCCTGGCCCTTGACCCCATTAACAACTTTATGGATTACACCGACGACAGTTGTATGACGAGTTGTCGGCCGGCCAGGTGGCGCGCGCTTTGATCTCAGCAGCACTTACCGCGCATTGGACGCCTTAGCCGCGATAAACCTGCGCTCGAGGGTAGCCGCTGCAAGCCTGCCACCCTCTTTTTTCGGTGGGGCCGTGCGCCAAGCGCCCTTGAGCTTGCTGCAGGGTTTCTTCACGGCGGTTTTGTTTTTGGCGCCGCCGCACCTCAATGCCAGCAGGATCCAACCACCCCAAGACTTCCTGTGCCCGGCTGGCGACACGGCTCTGTTAGCTGGGCCATCGCCTCGGCGACAACGGGCCCTCGGCAGCTTGAGCTGACCCACCTGACAGACTGGGAACCCACGAAATTGTAAGGCTTGTAACCCCGATTTCAGACGCGGCGGTTGACGTCAGTCAACGCAGCAAGATTCAACCCGCACCCCTTAAGCGACTGGCTGGTTACCGAACACGCCGCCCACATCCGCATTTGGCGTTGCGGGTCCAGCCAGGCGGTGATGCTCGAGCTGAGCCCCACTTAAGCCATTGGCCGCCAGCGCCTCAGCGGCCTCTGATTAGAACCCGTCTAATGAGCCGCACCGGATTCACCGCACCCGAGTAGAGGGACCTAATGAGCAGCGCTCGTTAGCGGCCCCGAATTAGCAGCGCCGGATTAGCGGCTAGTTAGCGCCGCCTAATTACAAAAAAGGCCTACCTACCACGCATCCACATGCATGACGGTCTCGACCGGCGGACGGTAAGCGGGTTTAAAATTCGTGCCTTTGGTGTAGGCCATGGGAATTAAAGCCACCTGCATAAAATCGTCATAGGGGATGCCGAGCAGATCTGCGATGGCTTTTTCATGCATCAAATGCAACGTGGTCCAAGCCGTACCAATACCCCGAGCGCGCGCCGCCAGCATAAAACTCCAAGCCGCTGGCACAACAGAACCCAAGGTTGCGGTTTGTGACAACACATTGGCCCCCGCTTCGTTGTCCGTTCGACCGGCAATACACGGAATCATCAGCACCGGGGCACGACCCATATTCTCGCCCAAGAAATCTGCCGATGAAGCAGACCGCACTTGCTCGAGGTTAAACTGGTGTCGGCGCTATCGGCATGCAGTTTATGAATCGCAACCGGCATATCCTTGTAGATCTCGAAAGCCTGACGATAGTACTCGCCGATCTGAGCCCGCTTGTCCGGGTCGGTCACAAACATAAATTGCCAACCCTGGGCATTCGAGCCGGAGGGCGCCTGAACGGCCATTTCCATACATTCTTTGACAACACTCATCGGCACTGGCCGATCGAAATCTAGACGTTTCCGAACGGCGCGCGTGGTACTGAGCAACTCATCATTCGTTAGATTTAATTGATCGTGGGACATATAACTCTCCTCATGAATTGAATCGTTTCTGTTGAGCATTCTAAGCCGATTGGGCGGCGCCAAGCCAGCCATGACCTAAAGGCCGCTTGCCCCCAACCTGGCCCTGTGCACGCCAGGCTCGACTTAACACACGATCTAAGCCAGGCCGCACCGGGCCTTGATCGAGCACAGCATTTAGGGGTCTTGCACCACCACAAGCGTCTTACCAAAATTGCCCGCCGCGTAACATCTCAGCAAAAGCCGTTGGCGCAACCTCAAGTCCAGCCCGAAAATCCTCTAAATAAACAATCTTTTGTTGCCGCAAGTAATCGCCCATCAGCGCCAGAAACTCAGCTTGATGACTGGCAACATAGTCCCCCACAAACAAAGGATGCACCTGGACTTTTTGGGCGCTAAAAACCGCCGAACCCGCAGCCAACCAAACGTCCCTCGGCGATTGACCACCGGTGTCACCATATTGCGCGATCATGCCGCAGAGCGTGATTCTTGCCTTGACGTTTAAATGCGGCAGCACGGCTTCAAAAACCTTACCGCCGACATTTTCAAAATACACATCCACCCCATCCGGGCAGGCATCTTTGAGCTGCTGGGCAAAATCATCGGCTTTATGATCAATACAGGCATCAAAGCCAAGGTTTTCAACGACATGAGCACATTTTTTCGCGCCCCCAGCGATGCCGACAACGCGGCATCCCTTCAGTTTTGCAATCTGACCCACAGTTGCTCCAACCGGGCCTGTCGCTGCGGCAACGACCACGGTTTCACCAGGTTTTGGCTCACCGATCTTCAAAAGTCCCGCGTAGGCCGTATAGCCGGGCATGCCGAGAATACCCAATGTCCAAGATGGGTTGTCTGGGTTCCTTCCCAAGTTTATTACTTGCGCTCCATCGGAAGTCGCATAATCTTGCCAGCCGCTGCCCGATAAAACGTAGTCTCCAGCCTCGTAGCCATCGAGATTGGACGTCACCACTTGCCCAACAACCTGAGCTGTCATCACCCCACCGATTGCAACAGGTTCTGCATAGGATTTGGCATCATTCATCCGGCCACGCATGTACGGGTCCAAAGATAGATATACTGTGCGCACCAGCATCTCACCCGCACTGGGTTGAGGTATCTCGGTGGTAGCCATTTGCAGCGTGTTTTCATCTGGTTGACCTTTGGGGCGTTCTGCAAGAACGATTTGGCGATTGATATCTACTGTTTGTGGCATTGGGATCTCCAAGTGAGCAATTGTTGGAAACGATGCCATAGTTACTGAAAATTTAGAAGTCACATGTCGACTCAAAAGCTCGGAATAAAAAGATAACTTGTCCAAACCGTGCCGCACCAAGCGGAAGATCTGAATATTTTGCTGACATTCCTGTAAGCCGCAGCATTGTGTACATTGGCTCAAAGCATCCGTTCCCTGCTTCATGCATTTTTTGATTTCATTTCCATTGGAAACGAACTTCTTTTTTTGCAATTTTCGAGCGAGATTCAGAATGCATAACCGAAAGAAATCAGATGAATTCAAGCAATACAGTTTCAATTCAAGGTTTGCGCCCTGACATTACCGACATGAACTTTGCAGATCTTTTCAAAGTCAAACCTGATTTGCAGTGTGTATATTGCCGGATGGTATTATTAGCGAAAATCTAAGATAGAAATTTAAGAAACTGATGATTGATACTGGTTTACTTATATGCCCGCACACTGTGTCAGAACCGAACGATTTATAGCTTTAGGCACACCTATGCTACGTTTGCACTGCACGCACCCGATCAATTGTGCACTGTGTCCTTATACTAGATTTGTTTGTTTTTCAGGCCTGAGTGTGGGTGCACCGCTGGTAGTACGCACAAAGCTAGATACTTGTGTGCCTCAGCGGCCACGTGACAGAATCGCAACGCCAGTGCGGGCAACTTCGGACAGGCCTAAGGGGGT
>CAJJAX010000022.1 GCA_905182155.1 uncultured Pseudomonadales bacterium | reverse complement strand
CCGGCTTCTCATAAAACAACATTTCAGGCATGGGATGACCCTTTATTCGTGTTAATCAATTGAGACCCAACCTGGACCTTAAGACTCAGGCTGAACGGTCTCGAGGTGGATCGTTGAGGTCGGAAAGGCGATTTCCGCACCGTGCCCGGCAATAATATCTGCAATTTCCAGCAGAATTTTTTGTTTAACGCCGTGATACTCGACCCAATTAATGGTTTTGGTAAAGGTGTAAACGAAAAAATCAAGGCTCGACGCATTGAAGGCATCAAAATTGACAATCAATGTTTTGGATTGATCGATGTCTTCGTGATCGGCAAGTAAGGCATAAACGTCGGCAACAATCGCCTTCATCTTACCCAAATCATTATAGCGAATCCCGATGGTTTCAAAAATCCGACGATTCAGCATTCTGGATGGGTTTTCTAAAGAGATCGTCGAGAACATCGAATTGGGGATGTAAAGCGGCCGCTGACTGAACGTGCGGATTTCCGTTAAGCGCCAGCCAACCCGAATCACCGTGCCCTCGATATCCCGATCAGGACTTCGAATCCAATCGCCCACCTTGAAGGGTCGATCCATATAGATAACCAAGCCGCCGAAAAAATTAGCCAATAAATCTTTGGCCGCAAACCCAACGGCGATCCCACCAATACCGCCAAAGGTCAAAACCCCGGAGATACTCAAACCCAAGGTTTGCATCGCCATCAAGCCAGCGGTGATAAAAACAGAAATTCGCACCAGCTTGGCAATGGCGGTAACCGTGGTTTCATCGCCACCGGAACTGATATAGGCCGCTTCCAGTTCACGAATGAGCCGCGCCAAAAACAGGGTCACCAAACCGATGAAGGCTAAATACCGAACCATCCCAATGAGCTCGATCTGAGATTGGCTCCGAACCTCTGCAATCAACTCAGCAGCGAGCGACAAGCCAATAATCCAAATCAAGACATTCAGTGGCGTTCTGATCGTGCGGAGCAACGCATCATCCCAGGGGGCTCTGGTCTTCGACACCCGAGCGGACAGCACCAGTAAGGTCCGTCTGCTGGCATAACTCAAGAACGCGGTCGCCAAACAATCCCGAAGACACTGGCGACCAAGGGGTCGGCCAACCAGACACTCAAGAATGTCATCAATTCATCTAGGGTACCCATTCGCCCGCCTTAACCTGCATCAGTATGGTTTGCATCAAATAATCAGCGACCCAACTTTAACCGAATCGGATGGTAATCCGAGGTCGAATCAGAGCGGTCCTTGCCCGTTGACCGCTTTGGTCGATCAACAACCCGATCAACGCGCGGCGTGACGGGGCTTGCAACCGACGCCATCGGGCTGCCGCTCAGGTCGGCGGCGGCTTGAACCGGATTGCCGTCGTTTTGTTTATCGGCGCGATTGGCAACGGCTGGCACCGCTTCTGGGCGCATCACAACCTCACCAACCATTCTGACGTTATCGCCGCCCGTATCCAATTCAAAACCCCAAGTCTGACTATAGGCGGTTTCGCTGAGTAAGGTGGTTGTTCGCGCCTGCGCTTGCAGGCTCGTGCCAGGATCAATGAGCGCACGATGCACCGCTCGGCCATTCACAACCGCCGATTGCACGAACCCCACCTGGCCTGTGAGTTGATGCACGGCCAACGCAACCTTTTGCGCGGAATCCGCGTCTGAATAGCTGCCCAGAACCCAGACCAGCTGGTCACTGAGCGCCATCCGGGGGCCAAACCAAGCAGCATGCTCATCCACAGCCTCAGAAAGACTGATGGCGTCGTCTTAATTTTTAGGTCTTGCTTTAACGCTAAATTCAACAAAATCGACTCCTAAACCACTTGCCACGACACTATAGCCCCGTAATTACAGAAATCAATGTTGGGGTCAAATCTAGAAATATTCCTTGCTTGAAATTTTGTACTGTATATAATTCCAGCGCTGTATAAATAAACAGACCCCATAAAAGCCTGGAAACCTGATTTCCGGCGGGGGCCATGACCCAAGCGAGGACACTATGATCAAACTCACACACCGTCAAAGTGAGGTCCTGGACTTCATTAAGTCCTATCTCGAAGAAACCGGCTATCCGCCAACCCGAGCAGACATTGCCCATAAGCTAGGATTCAAGAGCGCCAATGCCGCAGAGGAACATCTTAAGGCGCTGGCCCGTAAAGGCGCGATCGAAATGATCCCAGGAACTTCCCGAGGGATCAAACTCCCAGAAAACCTAGGCTTGCCAATTATTGGTCGGGTCGCCGCAGGCAATCCGATCCTGGCAGAAGAACATATCGAGGATCATTGTGAAATTCCAGCCAGCTTTTTTAGTCCTGCGGCTGACTACATGCTGGTGGTCCGAGGCGACAGTATGATCGATTGCGGTATCTTAGATGGCGACTTATTGGCAGTACACAGCACGCAGACGGCAAAAGCTGGCGACATCGTTGTTGCTCGGATTGACGATGAGGTTACCGTCAAGCGCTTCCAAAAGGGCAAGCAGAGCTATCAAGTGACCTCCTACCCGAAAACCAAGACTATCAGCCCATTGAGGTTGATTTAAGAACCAGCCAATTTGCAATCGAAGGTCTGGCTGTGGGGGTTATCCGGCACTAAGGTGCGCCGGGTGATCACCTTTGAGCCCGCTGGACGACCCGCACTCGGGCTTGCCGGCAAACAACCTCCGCTCATCGGATCTGTAAAGATCCGTTGATCTGCGAGCTGTGGCCTTTAAACCTGAAGCCCGGGGCTTGGTTTCATCTAGGCGCCAAACCATGCTCTGAATCATCATTAAGGTGTTTTTGGCTTTGCCGGCGCCTTCTTAACCGCTGCCTTCTTTTTGACCACAGTTTTTTTAGCCACGGCCTTTTTAGCCACGGTCTTTTTCGCCACGGCGTTTTTAGCCACGGTCTTTTTCGCCACGGCGTTTTTAGCCACGGTCTTTTTCGCCACGGTCTTTTTAGCCACGGCGTTTTTCTTCACGGCCGCTTTTTTCTTTGCGGGCTTTGCCTTTTGAGGGCTGGGCGCCTGAGTCTCGACCCAAATGCCTTTGGATTCGTCAAAGTCTGCTCGCCAACCCGATACCTTGCCCTTCTCAATTTCGGCTGCGCACATACTGCTCTTTGGTTTTCCTACTGTAGCGAATAACCGTTTCATTGCCATCCGGATCTGACGCAGGTGCTTTTAATAAAAACTGATATTTCGGATCAATTTGGCTTTTATAGGGCAATAACTCATTCACCGTTGGCGCACGAGTCTCTCTGTGGCGAGGGAATTGACTAGCGGCTAAAAAGATACCCGATGCGCCATCACGCAGCACATAGTGGTCTTCGACCTTAACACAACGCAATTCAGGCATGGATATAGGATCTACCTTTGGTGGAGCGGCTTCGCCATTACGAAGTAATTTTCGGGTGTTTTTACAGGGTTCTCCGGGACTAGTTTCCCCGGTACAACCAAAGTACTTTCCAAACCGACCAGTTTTCAGCTGCATTTCACTGTGGCATTTATCACAGTCAATTATCGGTCCCTCATAACCCTTAATCACATATTGGCCAACTTCAATCTCATGGCCAATACAGTCAGGGTTGTTACCACAGACATGTAGTTTTCTAGTTTCATCAATCAAATACTCCGTCATGGCGGTCTGGCATTCTTGACAACGACGTTTCTTTAACAAGATCCTGGATTCTTCTTCATCATCCCCGGTTGCGCTCACAACCTCATCACCGGGAATCAAGTTGATGGTCTGCTTGCAACGCTCCTTTGGCGGCAGATCATAACCAGAACACCCTAAAAACACGCCGGTGCTCGCCGTGCGGACATTCATAGGCCGTTCACATTGCGGGCAAGGCTTGCCAATAACACTCGGCTGATTCGATCGCATTCCATCGTCTTGATCAGACGCTTTTTCTAATTTTTCTGAAAAATCTGAATAAAAATCATTCAGCGTTTCTTTCCAGTTTTGATCGCCACTGGAAACCTGATCAAGGGACGCCTCGAGGTTTGCAGTAAAGCTGTAATCCATAATATCGCTGAAGCTTTCTAGCAATCTGTCTGCAACAATTAAACCTATTTTCTTTACAAAAAATCTTCTATTTTCAACATCTACATAGCCGCGATCTTGAATCGTGGTAATGATCGAGGCGTAGGTGGAAGGCCGGCCAATACCACGCTTTTCCAGTTCCCGAACCAAAGAGGCTTCCCCGAACCGCGCCGTCGGCTTCGTAAAATGCTGAACCGGATCCAGGTTGAGCAGCCTCAGCTCCTGACCGACTTTAAATTCCGGCAAGCCAGGCTCATCGTCTTTCTTACCCGCCGCGGCTTGCACCCGGGTATAGCCATCAAAGCGCAGAATACGCCCACGTACCCGCAGCTCAACCTCACCTCGATGAACCGTCACCAAAGTGGACAGATAATCCGCATTGGGCATTTGACACGCCACAAACTGCCGCCAGATCAACTCATACAGTCGCTCGGCGTCGCGCTCCATATTGTTCAGTTGGGTGGCTTTGATCGCAACATCGGAAGGACGGATGGCTTCGTGCGCCTCCTGCGCGTTCTTCTTCTTGGTGGTGTACTCGCGTGCGCTCGCGGGCAGCGTCTCGAGGCCCGCATCTTGTTCAATCAGCGCTCGACAACTTTCAATCGCATCACTACTTAAGTTGGTCGAGTCTGTTCGCATATAAGTAATGTAGCCCGCCTTCGTAGAGTCGCTGGGCCATCATCATGGTTTTCTTCACCCCATAACCCAAGCGCGTGCTCGCAGCTTGTTGCAGGGTCGAGGTAATAAAAGGCGCGTTGGGCCGGGTTTGGGTTGGTTTATCTTCTCGAGCAGAAACCTCAAAAGCGCCCGCATTTAAAACGCCCAAAACCACATCAACCGCTTCTCGGTTCGTCGGCCTAAATGCGGCGCCCTGATTGCGCATGACTTGAAACTTGGCGGCCCCTTCTGGATTTTCCAAACTGGCAAAAACTTCCCAATATTCTTCAGGAATAAACGCTCTGATTTCGCGTTCCCGCTCGACCAGTAATTTCACCGCGACCGACTGCACACGTCCAGCCGATAAGCCGCGTGCGATTTTGCTCCAAAGCAGCGGGCTGACCATGTAGCCCACCACCCGATCGAGGAAACGACGCGCTTGTTGCGCATTCACCCGATCGATATCAATCTCACCCGGTTGCTCAAACGCCGCCTGGATGGCTTTTTCAGTAATCTCGTTAAACACCACCCGCTTATACCGGCTGGGATCACCGCCGATGGCTTCTTTTAAATGCCAGGCAATGGCTTCGCCCTCTCGGTCCATATCCGTTGCGAGATAAATCTCGTCTGCGGTTTGTGACAATCTCTTAAGCTCGCTGACCACCTTTTCTTTGCCAGGAAGAATTTGATAGTTCGCCTTCCAATCATTATCCGGATCAATCCCCATCCGCTTGATCAATTGTTGACGGGCCTTTGCTTTCTTGTGCGCGACCTTTTTTTCCGGCGAGAGCTTCCGAGTTTTAGCGGCCTCTGCGGCGCGCGCCTTCGGATCGACGACCGTGCCTTGACCACTGACCGGCAAATCTCGGATATGCCCCACGCTCGACTTCACAATAAAGTCGCTGCCGAGATACTTATTAATGGTTTTCGCCTTTGCGGGCGACTCGACGATAACGAGTGCTTTTGCCATGAAATAACCACTTTTTGAGTGCCATCAACGGGGCACAACGATTTAATCCTTACTTCCAAACGCGCCATCTTGGCGGCCTGCCCTGCACCCTTGAATCGGTGCGTCTTGATCTTTCTATCAAATGTAATCTAAGCGCTAAGCTATCAAGCCCAATGCCGAACGTTCAACGCCTGGCCCCTACCTCAGGGTTGTCAGCGCACTCAAAAACGCCTCGACCGACACCGCCAATCGAAACCCTTCTGAGCGATATCCCAATCGATTCCTTCACGTTCAAGGAGAAATTATTGTCTGAGCCTCATATCGCAGCCCTTAGCCAAACGACGTGCTTGACCAGCCGTTCAAGCGTCTTAGGTCGATCGCAACCGGCCTAAAATACCGTATTTCTGACCGCCTCAGAGCCCAAACCCTTTTTACTACACCCGCTGAGCGACCAACTTGTCAAGCCTTAGCCACTCAATCCGGTGTAGAAATCGATGAAAACTCAGCGAGCCATTGTAGGCCCTCTTCGATAAACGTAAAGATTTTTTCGCCCATCACCGTATCCGGCTGCTCTACCCAGTACACGTTGAGACGACGGCCATCCCAAATAATCTGTTGAACCGCGTCGGGTAAGCTGCCCGCATGTTGCCCAAGAAATTCGAGGCACGGTGCTGACAAGGGCGTATCCGTTATGGACTGAAAAGCCACTAACCTCGATCCGTCTTGACCCAGCGTTCTTTGTACTTGAAAGGCTTGGAGGGCCCCAGGACTCGCCCCCTGGCGGCTGAGCCCTTTGTAGGCTGCAACCTGCAGCTTCGCCGGCAACGCTCGACCGGTACTGGTTCGATATTTCTCTTGGCTCGGGTTTGGGTCATCGATGCTCGTCAGTTCTACCGATATGCCCCGTGCCATTGCGGCTCGCCGAACGGCCATAATCTGTTTTTGGGATTTACCCGGTAGAATCGAAACAATCGGCGCGATGAGCATCAGTAACACCAAACCAATGAACAGGTAAACCATGACCGTTTGCTCCTTGTCAGCAGTTGTATTTTTCTATTTGTCTCATCGAACGCCCATCTATTGTATGCGGCAACGGAGTCGGGTAAGTTTCCTTAAAGTCTGTGCGAGAACCCAGTATGGAACCGGCATTTAAACACATTCTGATCGCGGTTGATCTCACCGAAGATGCCCGGGCTGTCGCCCAAAAGGCCTGTGCCCTGCGCACGGCCTTTGACGCCACCTTGAGTTGCACCCACGTCATTGAACCGCTCAGCCTCGCTTATGGCGGGGATGTCCCGATGGACCTTTCGACAATCCAAGACCAATTACAAGAGACGGCGAAAATACAGCTCGATGAATTCGCTGAGGGCTTAGACATTCCAAGCGAAAACCGGCATTTGGTTTACGGTCGACCCGAGACCGAGATCCATAGCCTCGCCGAAGAACTTGAGGTCGATCTCATCGTTGTTGGCAGCCATGGTCGCCATGGTTTAGCGCTGCTATTGGGTTCCACCGCCAATGGCGTACTGCAGGGGTCACCGTGCGATGTGCTCGCCGTGCGAGTGGGCGACTAGCGACTGCCTGCAATCTCGATCTCCTTAGCGCGACCCCTATGACTCGACTGCTGCACATTGGCTGGCTGATTGTACTGGCACTCTCGACAAGCACCAACCTGCAGGCCGAGACGAATCCACACCGCCAAGCTGCCGTGACGTTTGGTATCGAAATGCAACGCTTTCGACAACGCGCAGTATTTCTGGAGGCCAGACAAGTGGCGCGAGGTGGCAAGCTCAGTCAGCTTGACCCATTGCTAGACGCCCTCATCGACTACCCCTTAAAAAGCTACATCGAGTATGAAGCCTTGTTGGCGAGGCCGTTTTCATCGGATGAACAAGTTCAAGCCTTTTTAGAAAATCATCCAGATTTTCCCATCAGTGCGCAGCTCCGCCGTGCCTTCGTGAACTATCGACGGGACCAAGGCCGCTCAGAGAGCTTTTTGACCTTTCATCAGCCCACTGACACCGATGACGAGAATCAGTGCTTTCGGGCAAGCGCCCTCTGGGCACTCGGGCGAACCCAAGAGGCCATGACAGTAACCGCGGGCCTCTGGCTGCGCGGGCGCTCGCAACCCAAGGCCTGTGACAAAGCGTTTAGTCGCTGGCGTCGGGAAGGCGGCTTGACCAGCACCCTGGCCTGGCAACGTTATGAGCTGGCGGTTCTCGCGAACGAAGGTCGATTGGCCCGCTACCTTGAGCGAACCCTGACAGAGGATCAGCGCGCCTTGGCGCGACAATTGGGGAAATTAAGGCAACGACCAACCCGCATCAATCGCTATCAAACGATCAATTTCAAGGATCCCACACAAAGTGCGATCGCTGAATCCGCCTTGAAAGTCATGATTAAAAAACGTCCTTCTGAAGCACTCACGCTGATTGCGGAGCTCGAACGCGCTGGCCGGCTAGCTGAAGACCGAGCGCTCGAGCACTATCACGCTGCCGCGATCCGATTGATCCGCGAAGACAACCTGACACTTGCGGACTTATTGATTCCGGCGGCGCTTAAGACCGATCCGGATTTAATTGAAGCCACCTTAATTCAGCTCATTAAAGCGGGTCAATTTGATGCCTTGTCACGCCCCCTGAGCCAACTGCCTTCGTCCGCGCGTGGAGCACTGCGATGGCAATACTGGCAAGCCCGGGCCGAGCTTGGCAGCGCAGGCACTAGCGGCCTGCAATCAGCGCAGAGGATCTTTGAGCGCCTAGCAGGCGAGCGCGACTACTACGGCCACCTCGCCGCCCAGTGGCTCGGCTTGCCCGGCAGTTTGGCGGACCGAAGCACCACCATCGAGCCTGAAAAGCTGCTTGATCTTGCTGCGGCACCGGCCCGCCCAACGAATTTACGAATTACGAGCCTTAGGTGAGACCATTGAGGCCCGCAGAGAATGGTTTCAACTGATTCGACATTTTTCAACCACCGAGCTCCGCATCGCGGCAGCCCTGGCCAGTCAATGGCACTGGCACGACATGGCCATTGCCACCTTAGCTCAGGCGCAAGCTTGGGATGAAGTCGTTGAACGCTTTCCACGGCCTTATGCCGAGCGCTTTACTGAAGCTGCCCGCGCACAGGGCGTGCCCGTTACCCTCGCCATGGCGGTTGCCCGGCGCGAGAGCGGGTTCTGGACCGATGCGCGCTCGCCAGTCGGTGCCGAAGGCCTGATGCAACTGATGCCGCCCACCGCCCACAGCGTCGCCAAGTCGTTAGACCTCAGCGACCCCATGGAGTTGGTCCTAACCCAGGCGGATATCAATATCAAACTCGGCACCGCCTATCTTGGCCAGCTCTTACAGCGCTTTGGCGACAATCGCATTTTAGCCCTTGCTGCCTACAACGCGGGACCCAGTCGGGTGAAACGATGGCAGACCCATCCGCAGCCCGTTGATGCCTGGATTGAAAGCATCCCATTTGCTGAGACGCGCAACTATGTGAAAGCCGTCCTGCTGTACGCCGTAATTTATAGCCAGCTGAATGGTCTTCCTGAACCGCTGCTATACCCTTATGAAATTGAACAGTTCAGTCCTAATGATCCTTTGCCCATTGGACCTGCGGTTTTTGGGACCACGCAAAACGGCGCCAAGACCAATAATGAATCACGGCATAACCCGTAAGGCTAACGATGATGCTCTTTGATATCGGCGCAAACCTCACTCACAGCGACTTTAGCCATGACCTGGCGGACGTACTCGAACGCGCCCATGCTGCCGGTATCCTGCAGATGTCGGTGACCGGGGCGAGCCTCGAAGGCTCCCAAAACGCCGTTGCCTTATCGAGCCGTCACGACAATCTGTTCGCAACCGTCGGGGTTCACCCGCATCATGCCGAGGAGATTAATGACGAATCACTGCAGGTGCTCGCAGCCCTGGCAGCCAGCGACCGGGTTGTTGCCATCGGGGAAACGGGCCTCGACTATTTTCGGGACTTCACGCCAAGGGACCAGCAACGCCGGGCTTTCGAAGCCCAATTAGCGCTGGCAGCAGAAATTGGCAAACCGTTATTCCTGCACGAGCGAGACGCCGCTGACGACTTCGTTGCAATTCTCAAGGCCTACCGAGATCGAATTGGGTCTGTGGTGGTCCATTGCTTCACAGGTGATGCCCACGCCCTCACCCGCTACCTTGATCTTGACTGCCATATTGGCATCACGGGCTGGATTTGCGATGAGCGCCGGGGCAACCATTTGCATGGCCTCATCCAAAACATCCCCAGCAACCGCTTAATGATCGAAACCGACGCCCCCTACCTGCTGCCCAGAACCTTAAAGCCCAAACCCAAACATCGCCGATGCGAGCCAGCGCATTTGGTCGAAATTTGTGGTTTCGTTGCGACGCTTTTGAACAAACCCTATGCGCAGGTTGCGGCGGAAACGACCCAAACCGCTCAGGATTTTTTCCGATTATGATTACGGTTCAACTTTACACGACCCTCGGGTGCCACCTTTGCGAGCAAGCGTTGGCACTCCTGAAGACCTTGAGCCCAGAACTGAATCTTTCAGTCGAGGAGATCGAAATCGCTGATTCAGACGACCTCGTCGATCGTTACGGCATTCGCATTCCCGTTGTGACCCGTGCTGGCTCAGGCCTTGATCTGGGCTGGCCGTTTGACACGCACAGCCTCAAGGCTTTTCTAACAGAACCCAATCCTTAACGACCCGATACCAAGACAAGCCCGAGCCGCATCAATGGCAAAGGATAAAGCAATATCGGACAAGGTTTTTAGGTGATACCAACGCGCCAAAGCAGGTCAACCGACAACCGGCAGCCGGCAGCCGGCAACCCCCAGCTTACGCGCCTTGCACGGCGGCAAAACGCCTTGGCCGCAACGGTTCGGTTTGCGTGCTGCCCAGGGCGCGGTTTGTGGTGGGACCCATAACGCGTGCATGATAATCTTGCCGTACCCCTTTAAGGAATCACGCCATGGCACTTAAAACATTCGCAACCGATCTATGCTTTGCGGAAGGACCCCGGTGGCATGACGGCGCACTGTGGGTTTCTGACATGCACGGCCATGTGGTGTATCAAATCGATGCCCAAGGTAACAAAACGGTGGTTGTCGAAGTACCCGAGCAACCCTCTGGGCTGGGCTGGCTGCCCGATGGCAGGCTACTCATCGTGTCGATGCTCAATCGCTCAATTTTAGTCCAGAACAAACACGGCCTTGATCTTTGGTGTGACCTGTCAACACTCGCGAAACATCATTGCAACGACATGGTCGTCGATGCCCTAGGACGCTGCTGGGTGGGTAATTTCGGGTTTGATCTGCATGCGGGGGATGCAATTACCACCACCGAACTCATTTTAGTCCGCGGCCAACACCAGGCTGAAGTCGCGGCAACCGATCTGTCATTTCCAAACGGCTGTGTGATCACGCCCGATGGCGGCACTTTGATCGTTGGGGAGACCTTCGCCGCCTGCTTGACGGCGTTTGATATTGAACCCAGCGGCCAACTCTCAAACCGAAGAATTTGGGCCCAGCTTGAGGGCGCCGTACCCGATGGCATCTGTTTGGACGACGCCGGCGGGATCTGGGTGGCCTCGCCCACCAGCCAGGAATGCCTGCGCGTCATAGAAGGTGGCGTCGTGACGGATCGAATCAAAGTTGAAGATCAAGCCTTCGCCTGTATGCTCGGCGGCGACGATGGTCGGCAGCTGTTCATTTTAACGGCCCAAAGTTCGGTGCCGGAAGATTGCAAACGAGAACGAGCGGGAAAGATTGTGTGCATCCAAGTCGAACATGCGAGGGCGGGATGTCCGTAACCCCAACAAAGCGCCTTAGAGTGGCCCTGCTGAGCGGCGGTGAGTCTCAAGAAGCCGGCGTCTCACGGGTGAGCGCCGCCAGCGTTTTGGCCGCTCTGGAACCGCACTATCCAAGCCTGGTCAATATCGAACTCGGTGCCTCGGTTGTAACGGAACTGCAGCAGTTCCAACCGGATGTCGTGTTTCCTGTTCTGCATGGTCCGCCCGGCGAAGACGGCACGGTTCAAGGGCTTTTGGAGATGTTGGCAATTCCCTATATCGGCTCGGATGTGCACGGTAGCGCCGTTGCGATGGATAAAATTGCAGCAAAAGGTTTACTTTCCAACACCAACGTCCCCCTCGCCCAGCACGGCGTCTTAAGCCGGCAAACCTTCGAGCCGGCGCAGTTGAAAACACTTGTTAACGCACTCGGCGCCCACCTGGTCGTTAAACCTGTCCGCCAAGGTAGCGCACTCGGCGTCACCCGCGTCTCCGACCAACAAGCCCTTACTGAGGCGGTTGCGTTGGCGTTTAACTATGACGACCAGCTTTTGATCGAACAACGCATCATCGGCCGGGAAATGACCGTCGGCATCTTAGAACACCCGGGCCGCACAGACGCCTTCCCGGTCATTGAAATAATCACCCCGGAAAACAGCTGGTACGACTTCCATCATCGCTACACCCAAGGCGCCAGTGATCATATTATGCCGGCTGAGATTACCCCCGCGCTCACCGCCCAACTACAAGCCGCGGCCATCACCGCACATCAATGCCTCGGTTGCCGTGACCTATCACGGGCTGATTTTATTGTGATGGCGGACAACACCTTCGTCCTTCTTGAGGTGAACACCCTTCCGGGCATGACCCCAACCAGTCTCTATCCGGATGGCGCACGCGGCCAAGGCTATGCGTTTGATGAACTCTTGGTGCACCTCATCGAGCGCGCTTGCGTCCGGGGCACATCGAGCCGGCACTAACCGAGCCCACGCCCCTTCCCTCGCCAAACGCGTGTCAAGACTGGCCCGAACCGACCGTTCAGGCCAATGATTTCACCTTGTGCCGTTATAAATCGTAACCACGCTCGTTGTGTTGCGTCAGATCCAGGCCTTCGGTTTCCTCGTCCTGGGACACACGAAGCCCCAGCATCATGTCAATCAGCTTGAGTAAAATAAAGGTCACGATCGCGGTATAGAGGCCACTTGCGAGCACACCAATGAGCTGAACCTGAAATTGACTGGCAATGGTCATGCCCTCTGCAAGCCCTTGACCACTAAACACCCCAAGCCCTGCACTGGCGAACACGGCAGCCAGCAAGGTGCCCAAAGCACCGCCCACGCCGTGCACGGGGAAAACATCCAAAGAGTCATCAATCTTTAGCCGTTGCTTTAAAAAGACGGTGGCGTTATAGCAAACAAAGCCCGCCAAAATACCGATAATGAGCGCGCCACCAGGCCCAACATAACCCGATGCAGGCGTAATGGTGCCAAGACCTGCCACCATGCCAGTCACTGCGCCCAGCGCACTCGGGCGCCCAAATTTCGTCCACTCACACGCCATCCAGGTTAAGGCCCCGGCCGCAGCGGAGACATGGGTCACCAGCATCGCCATGCCGGCATCGCCGTTGGCGGCCAGTGCACTACCGGCGTTGAAACCAAACCAGCCCACCCAGAGCAAGCCGGCACCGGTGATGGTCATGGTCATGTTGTGCGGTGGCATGGGTTGATTGGGAAATCCATGTCGCGGCCCCATCACCATCGCGGCCACCACGGCGGCCACCCCGGCTGTCACGTGAACAACGGTCCCGCCCGCAAAATCAAGCAGCCCCATCTCGGAAAGCCAGCCACCGCCCCAAACCCAATGAGTGATCGGCGCATAAACCGCCAGCAGCCAAAGCCCTGAAAACACCAGCATCGAAGAAAACCGCATCCGCTCAGCAAAGCCGCCCACAATGAGGGCCGGCGTGATAATGGCAAACGTCATTTGAAACATCGCAAACACAGACTCCGGGATATCCCCAACCATCGAGTCTTCTGTGACCGCCCCCATCAAAATATTGTCGAAACCACCGACGAAGGCATTGCCCTCAGAAAAGGCCATCGAATAGCCAACCAGCAGCCACAATAAAGAGGCAACGCACGTCACCGCGAAGCATTGCATCAGGATCGATAGAATATTTTTAACCCGAACCAAGCCCCCGTAAAATAACGAAAGCCCCGGCAGCGTCATCATGAGGACCAACGCCGTAGACGTTAAAATCCAGGCCGTATTGGCGCCATTTAGGCCATCACTGGCCAGGGCGGTTGAAGGCAGCACGGCAGCGAGTGCCGCTAATTTCCAGATTACTTTGCTCATAGCGCTTCCTTGTTTGCAGAAAATGATTCAATCACTGTCCATGCAACCTTGTGACAGTGCCTCATTTCACTCGGGGGCGTGGCTGATCTGCTCGCCGCCGAATAGTTGCCGTCCTTGGCCTATAAAGCTCACCTCTCACCGCGATTAGCGGTCGATAGCCAAATACTCTGTGAATCAAAATTCTATCCCCTTCAGCAATCCCTGCCAAGGGACTCGCCCCCAGGTAATGCCGAAAAGCCAAACCAGCCCCGATCACCTTGAAATCAGACCCGTCGGGCCCCAGTGTGTGCTCTGTCGTAAAGTTCAACAATGCCAAGGAACATTTCACATCCGATGCGGTCTATAGATCGCGCTTGGGTTAACCTTAGCCGCAACCACTCAGAATCATTTAAACGAGTCAAAACCTATGAACCATCTCGCACCGATCCAATCCCTCAGACAACACCTCTCAGAGCAGATTGTTGGCCAGCGTCTTTTGGTCGATCGACTCCTGATGGCGCTGCTGTCGGATGGCCATCTCCTCGTCGAAGGCGCGCCCGGATTGGCGAAAACGAAAGCCATCAAGACCCTGGCGAACTGCATCGAAGGCTCTTTCCAACGCATTCAGTTCACCCCTGATTTACTCCCTTCCGACGTGACCGGGACAGAGATTTATCGCGTTCAAGAAGGCACCTTTGTGTTTCAAGAAGGTCCTATTTTCAATCACTTAGTCCTCGCTGATGAAATAAACCGGGCACCGGCGAAGGTTCAATCGGCTTTGCTGGAAGCGATGGGCGAACGCCAAATCAGTCATGGCAACAACACCATGCCCCTACCGGAACTCTTCCTCGTCATGGCCACGCAAAACCCGATTGAGCAAGAGGGCACCTATCCATTGCCCGAAGCGCAGATTGGATCGATTTTTTAATGCACGTCTTGGTGGACTACCCCGATGCCGACGCAGAGCACAGCATATTGCGCATCGTGCGCGAGGAACAACGTGCCAAACAGCAACACACAGCCGCCACGCCATGTCTTGTAAGCCAAGCTGATATTTTTGCAGCCCGGCAGGAAGTCCTCGATTTGCATATGGCGCCAGTGGTCGAAAACTATATCGTTCAACTCGTTATGGCCACTCGGAACTCGAAGGAAATCGACCCTGAACTTGCCGATTGGCTAGAATATGGCGCGTCGCCCAGAGGCACGATTGCCCTCGATATTTGCGCTCGCAGCCACGCCTATTTACAGGGCAAAGATTTTGTCTCACCGGATGATGTGCAAGCAGTTGCCTTCGACGCACTCCGGCACCGGCTGGTTCTAAGCTTTGAAGCCGAGGCGGCTGGCATTACGCCAGATCAAGTCATCGAGCGCCTGTTATCTCGTGTTGCGACGGCCTAGTCCCATGCACGAAGGCACCTTTGCAGCAGGGGCTTCCGGCACGGGCGCCTATGCCACGCTGACGGACCTCATTGGCTTACGCCACCAGGCGCATCGTTTGTCGCTGCCGCGCAACCAAACCGCCACCAATCCCATGAACGGCCAGTTGCGCTCCAAACATCAGGGCCGGGGGATGGACTTCAGCGAAGTCCGGTTGTATCAGCCCGGTGACGATATCCGCAGCATCGATTGGAAAGTGACCGCAAGAACCTCTAAAACCCATACCAAGGTCTTTCAAGAAGAACGCGAGCGACCGGTACTTATTTTAGTTGATCAAGGACCGAGCTTATATTTTGGCTCCCGGGTCCGTTTTAAATCCGTCGCTGCCGTCCGGCTTGCGGCACTTCTCGGTTGGGCCGCCCTGGATCAAGGTGACCGGGTCGGCGGCATCGTGTTTAACGATCAAACCCACCTCGAGACGCGCCCAAGACGCAGCCGAAAATCTCTGCTACGGCTCATCCACGACTGCCTGTCTTTTAACCACCGGTTAGGGGAGCCAGAACACGCTCAGCCTCATAATCAATTTTCTGACATGATTATGGCCGCACAAAGAACCAGTCGGCACGGCAGTCTAATTTTTATTATCAGCGACTTCTCAAGCTTTGGCCCGGATCTCGAAACCCGACTCAACCAACTTGGCCGGCACAATGATCTGCATGGCATCCAGGTCGTTGATCCTCTGGATCGGGAACTGCCCGCACCTGGGCGCTACAGCATTACCGATGGCATCGGCATTCAAGAAATCGATACTCGATCGAGGCACGCCCGATCGAGGCACATCGCCCAATTTGAGGCCCGTACAACGCAGGTGCAGCGGGCTTTTCAAAAAGTCCAAGGCCGTTTCACCCAAGTCGCAGCCTTCGAGCAACCCGATGACTACCTGCCGCAGTTTTTCGACCAAAGAGGCGGCGTGTGATGCAGCCCGGTGCAATGAATAATGATCCGCTCGCAAACCTTCGGGATCTTCATTTGCCCGAGGCCGTCGCTGATTGGCCGCCTGCCCTGGGCTGGTGGCTGCTTGCGGGGATCTTTTTGATCGGCCTGATTTGGACTGCTCGAGCGCTCTACCGACGTTTTAAGAACAATGCTTATCGCCGGCAAGCGCAACTCGAACTCAAAGCCATCGCGGCCAACTACAACCAAACACAAGATTCAAGGGGCGCCCTGATCGCATTACAATTGCTGATGAAGCGGGCTGCAATCACCGCCTTCAATCGCACGGAGGTGGCCGCCCTAACCGGTGTGGCCTGGACCCAATTTCTGGATGCAACCAGCCCGAAGACTATTTTTAGTCTCGGTCCTGGCGAGCTCTTAATCGATGGCCCCTACCAGCCCTCATTGGCGCCGTCGACCACCGAACTCACCGCGCTGTTTTCACTTTGCGGCAATTGGATCAAAGCGCACTCAAAGGCCAAGCAAACCTCGGAAAAGCCCCGTGAGCAAACCTCATGATTGAATTTGGCTGGCCCTGGTTTTTTTATTTACTGCCCTTGCCGCTCTTAGCTTGGCTCCTGCCGCGCGCCAACCGGCAGGAAGCCGCGCTGAAAACCCCGAGTTTTAATACGCTAAAAAGTCTGGGCGCAGAATTAGAACAGCGCTCGAGCCGCTACCTTTGGCGAGGCCTCGTGGTCCTGCTTTGGCTCGCCATCATTATCGCTGGGAGCCAGCCCAAATGGATTGGCGAGCCCATCACCCTGCCCAGTAGCGGTCGGGATCTCTTGCTTGCCGTGGATATCTCTGGATCCATGGGCACCGAAGACATGAGGCTCAATGGCCAGATGGTCACCCGACTCGCCGCGGTCAAAGCCGTCGTTGGCGAATTTGTTGAACGCCGACGCGGCGATCGCCTCGGTCTTATTTTGTTTGGTAGCCAAGCCTATCTGCAAGCGCCGCTAACCTTTGATCGCAATACCATCAATACCTTGCTGACCGAGACGCCCTTGGGTATTGCTGGCGGAAAAACAGCCATTGGTGACGCCATTGGCCTCGCCGTCAAACGGCTGCTCGATCGACCCGCCGCCAATCGAGTGCTCATCTTGCTGACCGATGGGGTCAATAACGTAGGTGAGGTGTCGCCCATACAAGCTGCAAAACTGGCGGCCCAAGAAGGCATTACGATTTACACGATTGGTTTTGGCGCCGACCAAATGGAAGTCTCTGGCCTTCTGTTTAATCGCACAGTTAACCCATCGGCCGAATTAGACACCAAGACCTTGACCGAAATTGCGAGCCTCACGGGCGGCATCTACCAGCGCGCGCGCTCAACCCAAGAACTGGCCGGCATTTATGCTGCCCTGGACGCATTGGAACCCATTGAAGTTGATCAAGAAACCTACCGGCCTGAAAAATCGCTGTTTTTCTGGCCACTGGGCAGTGCCCTCATCTTAAGCTTATTGGTCGCCAGTTTATGGCTGCTCAGAGTGGCCTTCCTCGAGCGTGTTTTCAGTTCAAAAGATCAACCCGAGGCCACGCCATGAACTGGCTCGAAACCTTTCATTTCATAAGGCCTTGGTGGCTGATTGCCTTGGTTCCGGCGGTTGTGATCGCGATGCTACTCTTTCGGCGATATCAAGGATCCACCGCTTGGTCAGACGCCATCGATCCCGAATTGATGCCATTTTTGTTGGTTCAGCCGCCAAAAAAACCCAGTGTGAACCCACTACCGATACTCATTCTCGGATGGATCCTCACCATCGTGGCCGTTGCCGGTCCAACCACCGAGAAAATACCCCAGCCGATTTTAGAACGCGAAGATGCTTTAGTGATCATCTTAGATTTAACCTGGTCGATGTATGCCTCGGATGTCGCCCCAAGTCGCTTAATCAATGCCAAGCGCAAAATTACGGACTTGCTGATGGCTCGAAAAGAGGGCATGACGGCCCTGATCGTGTTTGCTGGTGACGCCCACGCGGTGTCCCCGCTCACCGATGACAATAAGACCATCCTAGCGTTGCTACCCACCCTAGGCCCCGAAATCATGCCCGCACCCGGCTCTCGGCTTGCACCCGCGTTAACGTTGGCCCGAGGTTTGTTCGTTTCAGCGGGCGCCGCCACCGGGCGCGTGCTGGTCATAACCGATGAAGTTCGAGACCCGCAAGCCGCTTTAAGTGCCGCAAGCGCCCTTGAGAAGCAGTACCCCTTATCGATTATGGTGGTGGGCACACAAAGCGGCGCGCCCATCAGATTGCCACAAGCAATGGGCGACAACTTTCTGAAAGACGACCAAGGCAGCCTGGTCATTCCTGCAGTGAACTTTTCGGCCCTCAGAAGTTTCGCCAACGCCAGTGGCGCGACCCTATCAGAGCTCAACCTACTCAGCGATGACTTATCAACCTGGCTTGAACCCCCAAGCCGCCTGGATGAGTCCTTTCGAGTCGTCGAACGCGACTTCGATCTGTGGGAGGAGCTTGGGCCCTTCCTTATTTTAGGCCTCATCCCACTGGCGATCGCTGGGTTTCGGCGTGGCTGGCTCTGGCTGCTGCCGTTGGTTATTTTCCTGCCGACTGAGCAGGCGGTGGCGGCTGATTTCTGGACCGACCTTTGGCAAACCCGAGATCAACAAGGTGCGCGCGCCCTGGAACAAGCCGCCCCCGACGCGGCGGTAGACCTGTTTGAAGATCCAGCTTGGCGCGCGACCGCCCATTACCAAAACCAAGATTTCAAGGCTGCAGCTGAGGCGTTCAACGCCAGCGAGGGTCTTGAGAATGGGTACAACCGAGGTAATGCCCTCGCCCGTGCCGGCGATCTAGGCGGCGCGATTGCGGCCTTCGAAGCAGTGCTTGCAAGCGCCCCCGATCACATCGACGCTGCCTTCAACAAAGCCTTGGTTGAAGAACTGCTCGAGCAGCAAGAACAAGATCAAGCCGAATCGGACCCACAGGACAGCCGTGAAAATGATCCACAAGACGGCAGTCAGGGCGAGGAGAGCCAAGAATCCGGCGAGCAAGATCAAGCGCAAGACGCTGAGAGCCAACAAAACAGCGAGACCGATGATGCCGCTCAAGATTCAAAAGAACCGCGCGAGCAGGCCGAACCAGAGCAATCTAGCGAGGCGGAAGCCGAGACCAGGGAGCAAAGCTTAGAGCAAAGTGAAGAAGCCTTAGACCCTGAAGAGGCGCAGGCCCTAGAACAATGGTTAAAGCGGGTCCCCGATGATCCTGGCGGTCTGCTCCGACGAAAATTTGAACAACAATTTGAAGAGCGGGTTCGTCAAGGCGAGATTACCCGTCAAGATTTTGAGAGGAATTGGTAATGCGACGATTTCACGCAATGCTATTGGTTTGGCTATTGAGCATCAGCCCGCTATCACACGCGGCCGTCACAGCAACCGTTGATCAAAATCAGATCAGCGAATTTGATGTGTTAACCCTGACGATTCGAGTCACTGACCAAGGCGGCACGGAGCCTGACTTCCGAGCGCTCGAAACTGACTTCACCGTTATCAACCAGCAGTCCCAGCAAAACTCCTCGATTTCACTGATTAATGGTCGCCAAACCAGTCGGTCTTATATCGACTACCAGGTCACCCTCAGGCCGAAACGTCAGGGCAATCTACTGATTCCCGCCCTAAGCGTCGGCACCGAGCGTACCAACCCAATTGGGGTACGGGTTAATGCCCAATCCCAAGCAGTGCGGAACCAGATGCAGCAGATCCTGTTCTTTGAAACCCTTGTTGATCGAGACGAGGTCTACGTTCAAGCGCAACTGCTGTATACCGTGCGCCTGTATTACGCTGACTCGATTTCTGGTGACTTTCCAACCGCCCCGGAGTTACCGAACGCCATGGTTGAGATCATTGAAAATGAGAAACGGTTTGAAACCGTGGTCAATAATCGCCGGTATTATGTTTTGGAAAAACGCTACGCGATATTCCCTCAGCAAAGTGGTCCACTGGCCTTGGCGCCAGAAAGTTTCGTGGGCACCCGGGGCCGAGGCGGCCTGTTTTCATCACGGGAACGGGTCAATGCGGTGTCCTCCGGGCATACCATCACCGTCTTACCGGTGCCCAGCAGCTTTCAAGGCAAGCGCTGGTTACCAGCCCAGAGCCTGACGATCGAGGCCGTTCTCAACCGCCCCGACACACCCTTAGTGGTTGGGGACCCGATCAACCGGGTTGTGACCCTCAAGGGCACGGGTGTCACCGCGGCCTTGCTGCCAGAACTTAACTTTGACGACACCAATCTGGCCCGACTTTATATTGACCAACCGGTGGTGGAAGAACTGGCAAGCAACCAAGGCCTGGCTGCTGAGTCTGTGGTCACCATTGGCATTGTCCCGACCACAGCGGGCACCCTAGCATTACCAGAGATTGAAGTTTACTGGTGGAATACCGAAGACCGCCGGCAAGAAGTGGCTGTGCTGCCCGGCGTGAATCTCGCTATTGGCGCCGCGCCCCTAGCAACGCCAACCCTAAGTCCACCCAGCGCCACGTTGCCCCGAAAAGATGATAACGCCGAGATCCTGATGCTTCGACAACAACTGCAATGGGCCCTCTGGGCCGCTGTAATATTGCTGGCGGTATGGCTGATCACACTGACCTTGTGGTTTAAAAAACCCGCCAAGGCCAAAGTCGGGCTGGCGCGCCCGACCCCGCCTCGATTCGAGCTGGGCCGCTTAACCCAAGCGATCAAACGCGGTGATCCACAGAAAACCTATTCGGAACTCCAACAATGGCGACGGCACTACTTTCCCAAAGCAAGCGCAATGGCAAGCCTCGTCAAAGACTACCCGGAGCTTGAAACCCCTTACAGGGCGCTCGAGGCGGCGATTTATCAAACGGGTGAGGCGGTTGACTGGCGCGGCAATGACCTGCTCGCCATCATAACCAAACTGTCCGGACTGCCGCAGGTGCTGGGTGCGCCTCGCCCCTTACCCGAAAGTCTTAATCCGGGACTATAACGGTTCGTCGACGGCGCCAGGACGCAAGTGCCAGGCCCGAGCCCAATGACCCGCCGCCAGGGCGCAAGTGCTCGCCCCGACTGTGTGCCCGCCGTTAACCCCCTCATCAAAGCGGGTCATCGGACTGATGGCCGACGCAAGCCCTAATCAAGCCAAGGTTTTGGTGACGACCTCAAAGACATCCGGCGACAGATCCCCTGAATCCAAAATCGTCTGCAACGCCGCCTGCATGGCAACCCCATATTTGGGATCAAACTTCCGCCAACCGGTGAGCGGCCCGAGCATTCGAGCCGCCATCTGCGGATTAAAGCCGTTGAGCGCAATCACGGTTTCGGCGAGCAGTTGGTAACCCCCGCCTCCTTCCTGATGAAACGCCCCGATATTCATGGCAAAACCCGACAGCACACTGCGCATCCGATTGGGCGTTGTCAGGCTAAAGGCAGGATGCTGCATGAGCGCTTCAACCCGCTCAATCGCGCCGGGCCGAGCGCTCGTGGCTTGAATCGAGAACCATGAATCAATCACCAAAGCCTCGGCTGACCAGCGCTCAAAAAACTGCGCGAGCACGATTTCGCGCACGCCTTGCGCATCAGGATGCTGACAATTTTCAATGGCACGAACCGCGGCGGCAACATCGGTCATATTGTCCGAGCGATTAAATTGCGCCAACGCCAAATCAAGATGAGGGGTGTCGACTGGCGCCAGCAAATAGAACAGGGCCAAGTTTTTTAGACTCCGACCGCCAACCGCTTGGGCCGTCATTTCAAAAGGGGTTAAGGCATGATACGCCTGATAGACGGCAAGGAATTCGTCTGATAATTGTTTAGCAAGGTTCAAGCGAACGGCATCTCTTGCTGCCAACAACTGTAAAACATCCACATTGGCCTGCAATTCGATCAAATATTGGATGGAGGGCAGCGATAACAGCAAGCTGGTCATCTCGCTATCGAAAGCGGCCGCTCCGGCTTGCTGCTGCGCAACCTCAAGATGGTGCTGCATGACCTCGATCAGGCCCGGCATCACCACCGGCGCCTCGCCTGCGGCCAATTGTGCTTGCACCGACTGAATCGCCAAAACCGCCAAGCGTTGCCCGGCTTCCCAGCGATTGAATGGGTCGCTGTCATGGCGGCACAAGAAGGCCAGTTCATCCGCTTGGTATTCCACCTGCAACTTGATCGGCGCTGAAAAGCCCCGAGCAATTGACGGCAATGGCGGTTGCGCGACGCCTTTTAGCTCAAACACCTGCTGCGCCTCGGTCAGCGACAACACTTGGCTGAAGCCTTGACCCTCTAGACCCGGTTCGGCCCCCTCGAAGCAAAGGTCCTGGCCATCAGGTCCAATCAGCCCGAGGGTAATCGGCATGTGCAGCGGTGCTTTGTCGGTTTGCCCAGGGGTCGCAGGGGTGTGCTGCGACAGGGTCAAGCGATAGATCTTTTGATCTGCCAAGTATTCCCCAGAGGCGGTCACAACGGGTGTGCCCGCTTGCTCGTACCAGCGCCGAAACTGCGTCAGATCTCGACCGCTCGCGGCCTCAAGGGCTTTGACAAAGTCTTCGGTGGTCACGGCCTCGCCATCATGACGATCAAAATAACAATCTGTGCCCAGCCTAAAGTCAGCGCCGCCCAACAAAGTGTGCAACATGCGCACCACTTCGGCACCCTTTTCGTAGACGGTTGCCGTGTAAAAGTTGTTGATTTCGATGAACGACGGCGGCCGAATCGGATGCGCCATGGGGCCAGCATCTTCGGGGAACTGGGCGCTGCGCAGGGTTGATACCTGCCCGACGCGGCAAACCCCACGCGACCAGCGGTCTGCTGAAAACTGCTGATCGCGCAGGACCGTAAAACCTTCTTTCAGACTGAGCTGAAACCAATCGCGGCAGGTCACCCGATTCCCGGACCAATTGTGAAAGTACTCGTGGGCTACAACGGCTTCAACTCTTTGGTAACCCGCATCCGTGGTTGTTTCGGGACTGGCCAGAACTGCGGAGGAATTGAATATATTTAGACCTTTATTTTCCATCGCCCCCATATTGAAACTCTCGACCGCAACGATCATAAAGATATCCAGGTCGTATTCACGCCCATAGGCCATTTCGTCCCAAGTCATGGAGGCCTTCAGGCTGTCCATGGCGAAGTCGACCTTGTCGATATTGTGCCGTTCAGTAAAAATCTGCAGGGTGACCTTGCGCCCTGATTGGGTCGTAAAGTCGCTCTCAACGTGCTCGAGGTCGCCTGCGACGAGGGCAAACAGGTAGGCCGGTTTTTTAAACGGATCCTGCCAAGTGACCTGTTGACGATCCCCTGTAATTTCTCGGTGAATGGCATTGCCATTAGAGAGTAAGACTGGGAACTGGGTAACGCTGGCGTCGATTGTGGTTTCAAAAACAGACATCACATCGGGGCGGTCCAGATACCAAGTGATATTTCGGAACCCTTCTGCCTCACATTGAGTGCAGAACATGCCGCCAGACTGATACAGCCCCGACAGCGCTAAATTATCTTGGGGCCGAATGCAGACCTCGGTCTTCAACTCAAACGTTGCGGGTAGCCCCTTTAAGGTGAGGGTCTCGTCGTCTATTTGGTACTCGTTATTCAATAGCGCGCGATCATCAATCGATAAGGCTTGGGTAGCAAGGCCTGGGCCGCCGTTTAGGACCAGATCTGCGGTGGCGCTCGCCGCTTCAGGATTACGGCGCATGGACAATTGACTGAACACTCGGGTTTGGTTGTCGTGAATCTCAAATCGCAGGACGGTTTTATCGATGAGAAAATCCGGGACCTGATAATCCTTGAGATAAAGCTTCAATACCTACCATTTCATAATGTCCTCTTCGTTGCTGAGCCGGATAAATTTGTTTTGATTCGATTCATTCACTTTCTAGCCGCTGCTGGCCAGCTGAATGCCTAATGACCCGCACCAAGCATCTCGAGCCGACGTTCTAGCCGATGTCCATTCTACACCAGTGCCGCGATTTCACATCGATCGCCCGCGGTTAGCGTACAATGGCCTATCGAATTTCTACGAGGCGTCCCCTATGCAAGGCCAACTCTCTAAAATGACCTGTCGCGCCGAAGCGCAGGTGCAATACACCCTCGATCTGGGATCAGACACGCAAGACATGAATGCCCTCATCGGCAAACCCATTCGGCTCGAATTTCTACAAAAAATCATTTGCCAGCACTGTGGCCGAAAAACCAATAAAAGTTTCTCCCAAGGTTATTGTTACCCCTGCTTTACGTCTCTGGCTGCGTGCGACCTTTGTATTATGAGTCCGGACCGCTGTCACTTCCATTTAGGAACCTGCCGAGACAACACCTTTGCTGAGCAATTTTGCATGCAGCCTCATCGGGTTTATTTGGCCAACTCCACCGGTCTTAAAGTTGGGATTACCCGCGCCGAAAACTTACCCAGCCGTTGGCTGGATCAAGGCGCAACCCAAGGGCTCGTGATTATGACGGCGTCAACCCGGCGGCAGTCCGGACTGATTGAAGCGGCATTGAAAGCTCATGTCAGCGATCGCACGCAATGGCAACGCATGCTCAAAGGGCCTGGCGAAATATTAGACCTGCCCGCAGAGCGAGATCGACTTCTGGCGCTCGCAGCCGATGCCATCAGCGCCATCCAAGCGGAATTCGAACCTGGGGCAATGGCCGTTGCCGAGACCGCAGAGACCATGCGCTTTGACTATCCGGTGACCCAATATCCCGAAAAAGTGAAGTCCTACAACTTAGATAAAACGCCGGTGCTTGAGGGCACTCTTTTAGGGATCAAAGCGCAGTATTTAATCCTGGACCACACGGTCATCAACCTGCGGAAATATACCGGCTATGAAGTGTCGCTGAACACAATCTAAAGCACCCGCTTGCGCACCAAAAATGGCGCGAGAAGCGCAATGACGGCGCCGGCGAGCAGCCCGCCTAAGTGCGCGCCATTGGCTAGCGCGCCTAAGCCGAGCAAATCGAGCAAGCCCGTGAACCCCAATGCCAAAAACCCCAACATCACCCAATAGGCTGCTGGTGCAAGGCCGATTTTTTCTTTCGGTCGCAGTCGATCCCACACCATGCAATAACCCAAGTAGGCGAAGACAACGCCTGACATGCCGCCAAACAAACCCGGCCCTGATAAGCTGAACTGCATGAGGTTGGCGCCGAGCGAACCGACCAAAGTCACACCAAGAAACAAGTTAGCCCCGTGCAGCTTTTCAATTCGGCGCCCCAACTCCCAAACCCACAACAAGTTAAAGGCCAGGTGCAGCCAACTAAAATGCAGCAACATCGGGGTCAGCAGCCGCCAATACGACTGCTGCGCAAAGGTTGCCGCGAGCGGTTCAAAAAACAAATACCCGCCGGTCATACTCATCGGCGTCATCGTGAGTTGCTGAATCAAACCCGAAAAATCGCCCTCAGACGCCTGCAGACCGACCCAGGCGAGGCAACAATTCAAAACGATCATCAGCACCGTCATCGGGAATTCCAGCGCATTTTGGATCAAACGTCGAATCAGATTGGGGGCAACGGGCCCCTGGGCCGGCCTCTGAGCTTGCCAGGTTTGATATAACCCAATCACCATCTCTGGATCTTCGTCCGAGGCGATCCAAACCACTTGATAGATACCTTCTAAGGTAATTCGGTGCGCGATGTTCTGGGTGTGCAACAACAACGAAAAGCCGCGTAAATCGATATCCTGCGGCAGTTGTAAGGCTAATTGCAGTGTGGACATAACCGCTCCTGATCTCCCTTGTTGGGTAAAATGTTGTACACTCGTGGCTCGCACGACTATTGTAACCGCAAACCCTTATGGCCATGGAAAACGCAGACCAACAGGTCTTAAAACAACTGACGCAGTGGGTGTCCGAGGGTCTACCCAGCTGGTTATGCACCGTCGTCAAAACCTGGGGATCTTCACCCAGACCCATCGGGTCACTACTCGCTTGCAATCGTGATGGCCATATTGCCGGCTCTCTATCCGGCGGCTGTATTGAGGAAGACCTCCTCGAAAAATTGCAGCGCGGCGAGATGGCAAGCTCGGGCCCAGAAGTACTGGTTTACGGCGTCAGCCAAGCTGAAACAGAGCGCTTTGGCTTGCCCTGCGGCGGCCAACTCCATGTCGTGATCGAGCCTTTCATCGATCGCCGCCACCTCGACACGCTCCGAGCCATTACCGAACGCATTGAACAGCGGGCGTGTATCGCGCGTTCTCTTAATATTGCAACCGGTGACATGACCCTCACCGAGACCGAGCGGTTCCAGCATCTCCGCTTTGAGGGTGAGTTCAACAACACGCCTGGCACGAAAACTTTGACCCAAACCTTTGGGCCCCGTTACCAACTATTTTTAATCGGCTGCGGCCAGGTGTCACAATACCTCGCTGAGATGGCCAAGGCCCTGGACTATCAAGTGGTGGTTTGCGATCCCCGAGCAAACTTAATGGAACAATGGCCGGTTGAGGGCGTTCAGCTGATTACCAGTTACCCGGACGACGCCATTCGGGCCCAGGCGACGGATTCGTTTTCAGCCATCATTGCGCTGACCCATGATCCCCGCATTGATGATATGGGCCTCATGGAAGCGCTGACCACCGATGCCTATTTTATTGGGGCCATGGGTTCGAGCAGAACCTCTGAAAATCGCAAAGAGCGCCTCAAAGCGCTGGATATCAGTGATGATTTAATTGCCCGCTTGCATGCGCCCGTTGGCTTACCCATTGGCAGCAAGACCCCCGCTGAGATCGCCATTGCCATCTTGGCGCAACTCACGGCGCTGCGAAGCACCGCGGGCAACACCGTGCAAGCAGACTTCCGAGCGGCCTTGTAACCCTTGGGTCCCATTGGCGCATTGGTGCTAGCAGGGGGTCAGGGTCGTCGGTTTGGACGCGACAAACGCGTCGCCGAGATGCCGTCTGGTCAAACCTTACTCGAGGCGACGCTCGGGAAAATCATACCGGCCTTTGAAGAAACCCTTGTGGTTCTGCGGCCCGGTGATGACGCCTTGGCGGGCATACTGGCGCAGAAATTTACAACCCTGACAATAACGATCGCGAAAAACGCGGCCCTTGGCATGGGGCACAGCTTAGCCCACGGCGCGACTATGATTCATCATTGGCAAGGGGCTGCCATCTGCCTAGGCGACATGCCCTTTCACGAATCCAGCACCCTGAGCACGTTGCGCCACGGGTTTCGCACGGCCTCGCAGCCCTACCCCATCATCAAACCCTGCCATAACGGCCGAGCGGGCCATCCCGTTCTGTTTCACCGGCACTATTTTACCGCGATGCAGGCATTAACTGGCGACGAAGGCGCCCGCACTCTGCTCAAAGCACATGCAGCGGCGGTGCAGGAAATCGACGTCGGCGACTTGGGCGTTCTTCAAGATGTGGACGAGCCCAGCGACCTCAGCGAGCTTTTTTAAGCCGTCCAGCCCAACTGAGGCCATTAAACCCAAGCTCAGGGCCAGGCAAGGCATCCCGCCAGATCACACCAAGGCGATCGCAGACTAATGTGAGCCCTAAATAGGGACGAAGACGCACGGGCGGATCGCACCCAAAGTTCGCCGGATTGCCGCCAAAGAACGTCGCAGATTTAAGGGCTCTTCAAGCCGTGACAACCCCGCGCGTTCAGCGAATCTACCGGCTTGCCCAGCCCAATTTAGATCGACAAACGCCATAAAAATCCTGGCCTCTGGGATGAATCAAACTGAGCGTTTTGGCGTGCTTCTTCACGCGCAGGGACTCACCCGGATGCATCCTAAACTCAAGCTGTGAATCAAAACTCACTTTGGCTTCGGCGCCAACTTTATTGCCCAGGGTAATCCGCAACGCCGAATCCCCGGGTACAACCAAGGGTCGGCTGTTGAGCGAATGTGGAAACATCGGTACCAGCACCATGGCATCCAGAGACGGATGCATAATCGGGCCACCCGCGCTCAGCGCATACGCGGTTGAACCCGTTGGTGAACTGATAATTAAGCCATCCGAGGATTGCTTGTAAACAAAAACATCGTTGATATAAAGGTCGAACTCGATCATCCGCGACATGGTTGCAGAGTGAATCGTCACTTCATTGAGGGCGGTTGCCTCGGCAACACCGTCGCCTTCTGCAAACCGGCCCTGTAGCAGGAAATGGGTTTCAGTTTCGCTATCCCCCTGCAAAACCGCATTCAACTGGGTTTCAATATCATCGGGTGAAACATCGGCCAAAAACCCCAAACGGCCCCGATTGATGCCCAATAACGGCACCCCAAATGGGGTGACATCTCGCGCTGCGCTCAACATACTGCCGTCGCCGCCGATCGCGATGACCAGGTCTGCTGTTTGACAAATGACCTCTCGGGTTTGGGCCAGAACCTCTGGCAGTGTTGCCGCGGCCAATTCAGATTGTTCAACCCGAACTTCAATGCCCCGTGCATTGAGCACGGCAGCGACCCGCAACATCGATTCGGCAACGAGGGGTCCAGAGATACTGGCGAAAATTCCAACTTGTTTGAAAGCCATTGTCATCGAACCTTATTAGACGGCGCACCCGCATTTAATGAAAGATTGCCGGTGAATTCAATCATGGACTGAAATAGCCGATGATTCTATAAAAGAAGATTTTTAGAACAAAAAATCCGAATGAGTTGCATTCACCCTAGAATGCCCCAAAGATAGCGACATCAAGGAGTTACCTATGACCAATCGAATCAGCAGACGGCACGCCAGCGAGTTCAGCGCTGTCAGCAACGTTGCAGAACTGCGCTCTGCAGGATCGCTCTGGCAAGCTATGCGCCAAGAGGTGAAATTACGGGCAGACTTCGAGCCGATCATGGCAACCTTCTTTCATGCCTCGGTACTCAACCACGACACCATCGAAGGCGCGCTGAGCTTTATTCTCGCCAGCAAACTCGACAGCCCGGTGGTTTCGAGTATGGCAATCCGAGAAATCATCGAGCAGGCCTATGCAAAAGACCCGTCCATCATCCACGCCGCTGAAATCGACATCAAAGCGACCCGGGAACGGGATCCAGCTTGCAACAGCTTCTCTACCCCATTTTTGTTTTATAAAGGCTTTCATGCCTTGCAGTCCCACCGCGTTGCGCACTGGCTTTGGCAAGAAGAGCGTCATTCCTTGGCATTTTATTTTCAGAACCAAATGAGCAATCTCTTTGGGGTCGACATTCATCCCGCCGCGTCAATGGGTTGCGGGGTCATGTTCGATCATGCCACCGGACTCGTGATCGGCGAGACTGCGGTGATTGACGATGATGTCTCGATCTTGCACGGCGTAACCCTTGGCGGCACCGGTAAAGCTGCTGGTGACCGACATCCTAAGATCCAAAAAAACGTGATCCTCGGCGCCAATGCCACACTCTTGGGTAATATCACCGTTGGCGCCAACGCGAAAGTCGGCGCCGGCAGCGTGGTACTCAATGATGTCCCAGAAGGCGTCACTGTAGCCGGTGTACCGGCGGTGATTGTCGGCGGTTAACTGACTCAGCTTGTTCTACTGTCGCGGCACGAGCCGCCTTTAAAGGCGACCGTCAGCGATCAGACCGACTGGCGCACGCTCAAGCCCAGTCCCGCAACCGAAAATCTTAATCTTGCATCACGCCAATGCCGGAAACCCGCGACGCCCTTGCAACCCGCCTGTATGCAACACCAATGTCTCACCAGGCCCGGTTTGCGCCTTGCTTAGATCAAGCGCTGCAATTAAGGTTTTCGCGGTATAGATGGGTTCGAGTGTCAGATCAAACTCAGACTCAAGGTCTTGAATGCATTGAACCAGCTCGGGCGGACAGGCAGCATATCCCCCAAAACGGGTTTCTGGCAGAAGCTCAAAGGTCACGCCTGGATGCAATTGCCCCGCTGTCACCCCCTCGATGAGTGCCTGTTGTGCCTTGACCTGCTTTAACGCCGAAACACCGACGACGTGGCAGCATTGTCGAAGACCGAGCAAGACGCCGGCTAAAGTGCCACCCGTGCCCACCGGCATCACCAGTTGATCGAATGCCGGACCATAGCGCGCGAGATCCTCGACCAATTGGGCAACGCCGGCGATGCCTTCGGCATCACTTCCACCTTCCGGCACAAAAAAGCCGTTTGGGTAATCCTTCATAAGGGCTTGCGCAAAATCCGTATCGTACCGCTTGCGGTACTCACCCCGAGATAAAAAACGCAGGGTCATCCCGCAGGCTTCAACGTCTTTGAGCATCTGAGTCTTTGGAAGCTCCGCATCACCTCGAACATATCCGACGGTCGCCAGACCCGCTGCACGCCCCATTTTTGCCAGGGCGTGCAAATGGTTGGACCAAGCGCCGCCCAGGCTCACCAAGGGTGAAGAACTTTCTGCGAGCGCCCGTGCGATGACTGGCTGAAGCTTGTAGGCCTTATTACCAAGGCCGGGATGCAATCGGTCTAGAAAAAAAATTGATAAACCCGGCTGCAAGGGCTGCCAGATCTCGCCGCCCGGGTTGATCACGTCGTTTTAAACGGCAACCAGACCCGCTAGGGCCAGCGCCATAACGATCAGGCAAACCAACGCCCCCATCCAAATGAGGGTTCGAACACCAATAAAACCAAGGGCATAACTTGCGAAATAGGCTGCTCGCAGTGCCAGCCAAACCGACGCCACAAGGGTTAGGTCTATGCTCTGCACCAGGGCAATAACCGCCATGACTAAGAACGCGGGTAAGCTTTCTTGCAAATTTCCAGCGGCGCGTTGCACTCTCGCCAAGACTGCCGTGGGCTCATACGGGCCGTCCCGGTTGGACAGTAAATAAGCAAAGTTATTAGCCCGCAGCAAGAGCGGTAACAGCACGATCTGGATCAGGGCAAGCAGGAGAGTGAGTAAGATAATATCAATCATTGGGACGGCCTCTACGGGTTGGGATACGTTCTAATATCTTGCCAGCCCCAGCCAAAAACTGCATGGGAAATTTGGAGATTGTTGAACCGGTTTTTAAATGGCGCAAACCCAAAAGCAACCCGATACAACGGGTTGGTCCAGCAAGGTTGATGCGGTTTTGGGAAATCACGCTCAGCGAACCAACGCGCTGTGAACCTTTGCACCCTAAATCGGTGCACAGTAAACCCATTGCTTAGAGATTGGCCACCGCTAAATCTCGGCCTCGCAATCGACGCACCAAGGCCTTCAAGCCATCCCAACGGTGCTGCACTCGGTAGGGTAGCGCGAGCATCGCCGGGGTGGCCACGAGGGTCAAAATTGATGCAAACGCCATACCCGACACAATGGCCTGCGATAACGGCACCCAAAGCATTGACATCATACTGCCGTAGGTGACACTCCGGTCAAGCATGTCGATACTGAAATTCATTGCCAGCGGCAACAAACCAAATACGGTCGTGAGCGTTGTGAGCACCACTGGGCGCAATCGCTGGGTGCCTGTTCGAACAATCAACATGATCGGGTCCGCCGCGGGATGATCCCGCCGGAGCTCGTTAAAGGTATCGATCAGTACGATATTGTTGTTCACCACAATACCGGCCAGGGCCACAATCCCGATCCCGGTTAACAGCGAGCTAAACGGGTTGCCCGTAATCAAAAGCCCAATCAGAACCCCCGCTGTGGACATCACAACCGCGAACAAAATCAGCGCCGATTGATAGAAGCTGTTGAATTGCGTCACCAACAGGACAAACATCAACAAGAGCGATAAACCAAATGCGGATGCGGTGAAGGCTTGAGATTCTGCCTGCTCTTCATCGGCGCCGCGGAAAACCACATTCACCCCGGGATCAAAGGTCTGGGTTTCCAGCCAGGCCTGCAGTTCTTTAACCTTCGTATCGGCCAAAACCCCACTGGCAACATTGGCGCGAACATAATCAACCGGTATGCCGTTGAAGCGCTGGATAGTGCCAACGTTGGGCATGGCATTGGTTGTCACAAAATTCGAAATCGGCACCATGCCCGCAGGGGTTGCAACCGTTAACGAATCAATCGCTTTTATACCCCGCGCACTATCCGGATAACGGATACGGATATCGACCGCATCATCACTGCGATCCGGCCGATATTCGCCAATTTTGATACCGCCCGTAATCAACTGAACGGCAACCCCCACCTGGGTCACATCCGCGCCGTACATGGCCGCGCGGGCACGATCGACCTTCAAGCGCCATTCGATGCCCGGCTTTGCCAAACTATCTTCGATATCGACCAGCCCTTCGGTTTTCTCAACTTGCTTGCGGACCCGCCGCAAGGCGGGGCCCAACAGATCTCGGTCAAATGCCGAGATTTCAATCTCGATGGGCTTGCCACTTCTTGGGCCCTGCTCCATTGCCTCGATTTCAACGCTAATCCCCGCTAAAGATTTCGTTGAATCCCGCACGTCTTGAAAAATCTCATCGGTTGATCGACTGCGATCATTCTCCGGTAACATTTGCATAAACAACTCGCCGATTACATCGCCACCGGGATTAGATCTGGCATAGGTATTGATTTCAGCAATGCCGTTAATATCTAAAATTTTGGCTTCGACTTCCGCCACCAGCCCATTCGCTTCAATGGCCGATAGATTACCAGGCGATTTGACAAAGACCTGCGCAAACTGCGGCTCCGCATCTGAATAAAAAATGACCCCATTACCGGATTGACCGTACGCGATAAAACTGCCAATTAAAATCGAGACCGTCACCGTGAGCGTGAGAAAGACATGGTGGGCGCACCACCAAAGCACTTTCGCATAAACCCCGGTAATGCCTGTCAGGTCTAGGGGATTGCCCGACTCCATGGTCCTTAAGTTCTTCAGCATGCCTTCTTGATCGGCGCCTGGCCGGCCGATTAACGCGCCGATCGCCGGGCCAAAAACCAACGCGTAAATCAGACTGCCTGACAGCACTGCAAAAACCGTAACAGGCAGATAGCGCATGAACTTGCCAACGATCCCCGGCCAAAACATCAGCGGTAGAAAAGCTGCAAGGGTTGTAGCAATGGACGCGGTCACCGGCCAGAACATACGTTTGGCGGCTAACAAATACGCTTTGTGCATACCATTGGCCATTTTACGATCAGCGTATTCAGTCACGACAATCGCGCCATCGATTAGCATGCCTAAACCTAACAACATGCCAAACATCACCATAAAGTTATAAGTAAATCCGATCACGTACAGAATCGTGATGGCGAACAAAAGCGACACGGGGATACCCAAGCCAACGATAAGGCCTGAGCGAAAGCCCATTGCCGCGACCACAATGACCATCACCAGCGCCAAGGCGGTTAGGATATTGCCCTGCAGCTCGTTCACCTGGGCCAATGCCCAAGGCGCTTGGTCCGTCGTGTAAATAATCTCGATGCGCCCCGGCAAATCCGGTTTAACGGCATCGACAATTGCCTTGGCAGCAGCGACCGTCTCAATAATATTGGCTTTACTACGCTTGGTGACATTAATTGTGATGGCGGTCTGACCATTGACCCGAACAAAGCCGCCACGGTCTTTAAAACTGCGCCGAATGGTTGCCACATCGCTCAGCGTGATCACAGCATCCGCCGTGGTTTTGACCGGCAGGTCAAACAGATCACTCGCCTCTTCGATAACACTCGGCACCTTCAGGGCAAAGCGACCTTCCCCATTGTCCAAGCTACCAGCAGGCACCAGGCGATTATTGCGCGCAAGCACGCCAATCAACTCTTCGCCCGAAATTTGATAGGCCTCCAGTGCTTCAGGATTGATAATAATTTCAAGCACTTCTTCGCGATTGCCGCGCATCTCGGCCTTCAGCACATTGGGTAGGGTCTCGATCCGGTCGCGAAGATCCAGGGCCGCGTTATAGAGCATGCGCTCGGGCACACCTTCGCCCGTGACATTCACCTGCAGCACCGGGAAGTCATCCGTACTCATCTCGAAGATACTCGGCTCTTCTGCGGAACTCGGCAGTTCGACCTTGGCTCGATCAACCGCCTCTCGGACGTCCAACAAGGCTTGATCTACATCCTGGTTGGCATCAAATTGCACAATCAGATTCGAAATATTCTCGCCAGAATAGGATTGAACATCCTCAACCCCTTCTACGCTTCGCAGCTCATTTTCAAGTGGCAGCACCAATAGGCGCTCGCCATCTTCGGCAGAAATACCTTCGTTAAATACCTGAACTCTAAAAAATGGCACCGCAATACTAGGATCGCTCTCCACCGGTATCGATCGCAAGCTGGCGACCCCTGCAATCAACACCATTGCCATGAGCAGCAGGGTTGTGCGCGGGCGGCTCACCACCGCATCGATGAGACTATGCATCAGAGACTGCCTTGAAGGGCGATATTAACCGCTTGCTGCGCATCAACTTGCTCACCCGCGACAACCGTCTGCTGGCCGACGACAATCAGATCGACAACGTCGGGCAATCCCGAGACCCAAACCCCGTCATCCCCTTCAGCAATCAATTCAACGGGATAAAACGTTACCCGCTGGTCTGCTGTGATGCCCCGGACACCACTTCGGCCCGCGTCGTCGAGCACCAAGAGCGCAGGCGTAATCTGATGGACTTTGACTTGCTCAACCGCAATCGAAAGCGCGGCGGTCATGCCGCTCGCAATGGAAAAATCGGGATTATCAACCAAGGCCTCGATGGCATAGGTGCGGGTACCGGGTGCCGCAACGTGGGCAACAAACCGCAGCTCGCCAGCAACCACATCGCCATTGGAGAGCGTCGCACTCACCGGCAGCCCGGGCTTTAATCCAGCAAGATGTTGCTCTGACACTTCACCGATAAGCAGCATCGGATCTAAATCAACCAGGGTCACACAAGACGCGCCGGGCGTCACAAACTGGCCCACCTCCATATGCGTTTCTTCAATGACCCCAGCAAAGGGGGCTGTTATTTTCAGATGCGATTTTTCAAGTTTTCGCCGCTGCACAATTGCTTCAGCCGCGGCCATCCGCGCCGCCGCGCCTGCGATTACCGCGTCCGACTGCAAGCCTTTTGCTGCTAGTTGCTTGGCCCCATCAAAATCGAGCTTGGCTTGCGCTAGTCCTGCCATCGCCTCTTTGAGATTCGCGTCGCGATCCTCGACCGAAATTTCACACAAGGCATCGCCTTGACGCACCACACTACCGCGCTCCACCCAACGCTGCTTTACGAGCCCACCCACCTGGGACTGAACCACAACGCTGCGCTCATTGGCGGTTTGGCCCCGTACAGCTGTCAGCCGGTCTTGTTCTAGCGCATAACTCGTGGTCACTCGAACGGATGTCAACGGCCGGTCTTCGGCCTGCGCCCGCTGCTGGGCATTCTTCGCAGCAATGGTTTGGGGCGCTGGTATCGAGTCTTCACCCAAGAGGCCAGAAGCAATCCAGGTAATAATGACAACAGCAATGAATAGGGCGGTTAGATAGGTTTTTCTCATGCGCGCACTATACGGAATAACCCCAAACTTTTCAGTTATAGAATGCTCATACTCGTTAAATGGTTATTTACGCGCGAGCACTGGTAGGGGTTTGATTGATAAAACCGTTGAGGCGCACAAAATATTGATTGCGGACAGAGAATCGTTCGGAGCATTTAGAACGAAATTCAAACTGCGCTTGTAATAGTCGCACTAATACGGTTGACCCAAAAAGCTCGAACCTGCTAGCTCAGCACCCAGGATCGCCTGTCCTACAAAACTCATCGCTTATCGGCATCCGCTATAACGCGCACAATTAATGAGGCTGCTCGCCGACAATAACGCGGCTTCTGCTCAAACTAGGCATTTACCTGATTGACTTCATGGAGCATCACGGTACAATTGCGCTTCCTGAATTGCGGGTGTTTAGCTCAGTTGGGAGAGCGACGGCCTTACAAGCCGTAGGTCGCAGGTACGTGCACCATCTTCTAAGTAATTCTTTTATAAAGCCTTTTATTTTCCGCTTCTGGCACGATCAGCCTAATTCGTTCTCTTTGTCACATTCTTGTCACATTGGAGAACCCGCATGGCAAACATCAGACGACGAGCAGGAAAGTTTCAAGTCCAAATCCGCAAGAAGGGCTATCCGCCAGCCGTTAAAACCTTCACTAAGTTTCTAGACGCAAAACAGTGGCTAACTGAAACTGAACATAGGATCGCTTCTGGCAGACGCCCCGAACAGTTGTGTGCAGACATCCAGTTTGAGCAACTTCTAGACAGATACATCCAAACCCACATCCCCAAACTCAAAGCCCCCAAACAAGAGCTTAGTCTAACCAAACGCGTCTCAGATCGGCTTGGCCGCTACCCCTGTTCAGCACTAACCAACGCAACTTTGGCAACCTATCGCGATCACCGAAGCTCAGAAGTCGCGCCTCAAACCGTCAAGCATGAAATCAATCTCGTTCGCAGAGTCATCAAGCTGGCGATTGCTGAATGGGGATTAGGAATTGCTGAAGTACCCTATGTTCGGCTTCCAAGACTGCCAAGCGGACGAGAAAGACGATTGGAGCCTGAAGAGATAAACGCACTTTTGCTATGTCTTGGCGATCAAATGAGAGACATTGTTAGCTTTGCGCTAGAAACTGCCATGAGGCGCAGTGAAATATTAGGCGTTGCACGGGGTGACTTTGATGCGCAAAACAAGACCGTTACGCTAAAAGACACTAAGAATGGGAGATCCCGAACAATACCGCTGAGTTGTACTGCGTTAGAAATACTTAACAGGCGAACTCAAGATGGGACGATCTTTACAATGCAGCCTGACAGTGTGTCTCAAGCCCTTCGTCGCGGCTGTGGCAAGCTTCAAATCAAGGATTACCGATTCCATGATTTAAGGCATGAAGCTATCTCTAGACTGTTTGAACGCGGATTATCTGTACCTCAGGTAGCTATGATCAGCGGCCACCAAGACTACCGAATGTTGGCGAGATACGTTCATCTGCACAGATTTGAACTATGACAGCCCCACCCCCAACAGCACCCACGGGGGGCATCAGCATGCCATTAATTATTAGTAGTAGCTGTGGAGACACATTAGAAGGCGATTTTGGAAGCAAAAGGGAGTTCTGCTACTGGCTGAACACGCTAAGACACTGGGTTCGTCGGTTTTTATTAGGAAAGGCTCATGGAAATTAAAAGCATCCTGAGGCCCATGGCCGCCTAATTAGGCCCTCACTCAGCAAGAGCCGCTGCGATTTCTTGACAGGCTTCTAGATCGTTAGAAACCAAAGGAGTACTACTCCACATATCACCATTGGCTTTCCTTTTGTCCATTACCTACTGATACCACTACTCTCCCGCTTCAGAGCACATGTGTAACCTTTACTACTCTCTAAAACCGTGATAAGTTCTCGTTACATTTTATGGTGTCATCCCTGTCACACATATCAATTGGAAATAATTATGGAAATTTTAATACCACTCCTTGGCATCTCTGCTGGAATCATTATTCCGTTGGCAGTGTTCTACTGGCAGTATCTTGAAACAAAAAATAAAAATGGAACGATCATAGAGATATCTAAGAACATAGATTTTAAGACAATTACAAGA
Source organism: uncultured Pseudomonadales bacterium (assembly GCA_905182155.1). Lineage (GTDB taxonomy): Bacteria > Pseudomonadota > Gammaproteobacteria > Pseudomonadales > Azotimanducaceae > UBA9926. Next base: position 3,842 of record CAJJAX010000022.1, on the reverse strand, counting down.
TATGCTCAGCATGCTTGACGAAAGGAAAAAAGAACCAATTGATTATAGAAGAAGTGGAGTGGTTACGTTATTCACTGGTGTTGGTCTTTTCCTAATGGGAGTATTTTTTCTTGGTCCAGTACTCAAAGGTGTTGGAGCATTGGTTGCCGCTATTGGTTTAGGACAAATAATTGCTGGTTATCTTTACCCAAATACCGGTGAAGAACTAACTAATGCTGTTGAAGAGTTTGAAAGGAAATAGTTTTGGGCAAAAATCACAAAAAACTTCAAAACAACCTTGAAGAACTGAGAAAATCTGCTGGTTTGACTCAACAAGAACTATCAGAGAGTGCCGAGGTTTCAAGGAAAAGCATCAATGCAATCGAAAATGGAATTTATGTGCCCTCAACTGTTCTTGCCTTGAAAATTGCTAAAACCTTGAACTGCTCTGTCGAAGAACTATTCAAGCTACCATGAACTTATCGCTCTCAATCGCAGTGAGCGTTTGCTGAATGTTTTTTTAATGGTCACAAACCCTAACAAAAATCGCCCCTAGCTGCTCTCTGAGCAAGCCCCGTGGCCCATTGGTAACCAACCTCCCTACGGATACGATCCAGACAATTGCAGATGCTTGAGACACGCAGCGATACCATAGACAGCTCTATGACTGCATTTGAAATACTTAAGACGGGGTGGGTGTTAGTTGGGGTACGGGGGGAGGACTTCGTTGTTGCCATTGGTAGTAGTTGCTGTGGAGACACATCAGAAGGTGATTTTGGAAGCAAAGGGTTGGTATTGGGGGTTTGAGGGTCTAATCAGTCGTAATTCTGTAGTTCTTGAGGCCGTTCAGATTAAACACATGACGGTTGATGTCTCCCACGTCCGAGTATTTCGCCGCAACTCGCTTCTGGCCAGCAGGGTAACCTTCAGAATCATAGAGCGTCACCTTCACAACAAGTTCTACTTCTGGCGCAGAGTAACCGCTTTTTCTCAGCATTTTTGCTTGACCACTGTAGGAGTGCATCTCAGTTATCACATTTAATTGGCTGCCAGCCTCCCAAGCATTTACAACCCTAAGAAACTCGCCTCTTGGCAACCCAGTTCTGTCCTTATTAAGATCTGTGAACTGTCGTATGCGAGCCGTGATCTGCTGTTTGACCTCAACAGGCTCTACTTCCGCTTGAACTGCTCTACAGATCTCCCTTAAGCCAAAGTCTTCCGTTTCTTCCAAGACCTTAAGGTTTTTCAGGTAACCCGTCGTAAGGTTTGTGATTAGATCATTCTTTAATGTCATGTTTTCAACATTTGAAGTGGACTCCACGAACACACTATTTCCCTCAAGTGCATCACGCTTCGCCATCGATAGAGCAATTTCACGAGCAGCGGTTAGAGACTCATTGTCTGAGTAGCGATAGCAAGCGTTCCCCGTTACGACCTCAGCCGCCGCCATTTGACTGGCAAGAAGACTTCCAAGAATAAGAAGTTTAAAAGTAAGAGTGACCATCAATCTAAAAAAACACGAGCTAACTTCTCCTAATATTCAAATAAACAAACGTAAGTGCCAAACCATTGAGTATCTTGAGGCCTGAGTTCACACCAACTTTTGCCTCTAGCCAATAGGACGGCAGCCCATGCTGATAGCAGTCTCCTATTAGAAACATACATCCTGCATGTGTTTGCAGCAGCCCTATACCAAAAAACGCTAAACCAAAGCCAACGTAGGCAAGCCCAAAGTAAGCTAAGCCAACCCCTGCACCTTCTCTCCGGTATTTCATTGCGTACGAGGCAGTCAGCATAGAATTACGGCAGTGGTGATAAGCATGAAACCGAAGGCGTTCATTAGGAAAAACGTCAGAGTGGTTGATGTAACAAACAGAATTGAGGGCAGTAGGCGAGACATTTTTTTCATTTCCAACTCAACGACCTGCTGCTCACAACGGCAAATCCTCTGGCCTAAAATGCAGTCTTATTCGCTTAAACTTTCTTTCGTACAAGCCTGCATCTTCTGGCAAATCAAACTTACGAACTTTCTCCACAGCTAAAAGTGCTGAGTCGTCAAAAGCTCTACTTCCGCTACCCTTCACAATACGAACGCTAGTAATTTCACCAGATGGGAGAAGGCGAGCCTCCAATTCCGCTTCCATTCCGTTTCTGGCAGTTGATGGCCGCGACCAATTCTCCATGATTTTCCTTTGAATCATAGCCATGTAGGAGCTCACTTTTTCCGATACTTCTGCAACCTCTTGTCTGCGAGACCGCGCAATTAGTTCGTTCAATCGCTCCTTAGCCTGCTCCGCAGCCAATAGCTCCTTAGCCTGCTTCTCGGCTAAAGCTTTTAGCGATGGGTGCTTGTTACGACAAGCTTCTATGATTTCTTCAGCTGCAACATCACTCCGAACACCCTTCATGTTCTCCAAGATGCAACTGGCGTAGTCAGCAGCCGTCAGAGGCACAAAAGCGACTAGCAGCAGTGTGAGTAGAAGTCGGGTCATGTCCACATAACCTTATCAAGGTGATATGTTGAAACTTTAAACAGTCACTCAAGCAAGGTAAATGACTTCGTTCTTGTGAGACATATCGCACAAAGACTTGAGCCTAAGCTCACAGACCCAACGCTACAGGCATCAGATGAAAAGACTACCTGCGGGACTACAGGATCTGTCAAAGGGTCTAGAAGACTTAAGGAGCCAGAATGGCGCTATAACGAGTCTTGTTCCGCCGAGTGTGTTGTTACGTTAGAGGAAGTGAATCTATTTTTCCAAAAGAGGGTCTCTACCCCACTTATTTTCATCTTCTTTTGATGGAAGCATCGCCACTATCCCAACTATAAATACCCCTATGATAGTAAGATAAGATAATTGCCACCAACCTGAATGTCCCCTGTCGTGTAGACGTCTTGCCATTACCGAGAGATTAGGTAAAAGTAATATCAGGGTAAGATAATCCGTCAACGTTCCAAATTCTGGAACTTCCTCAGTTAAGTCATATGGTGAGGGGGCGGGATCGATAAAAATTAACATTACGTACAGGATGACAGTTGCCAGCCACCAGTACCAATACTCACTTCTACATGCCCTGCCCCGAAAATTCAGGCAATTCTTAAGAACAGAGACAATCGCATCGGTCATATCCATAACTTTTTCCCCTTACTTTTCTTAATTAATGATTTAAAAGTATTTGAGAACAAAAGGACTCCTCTTTCGAATCTGTTCTGTGGAGTTCAAGTTTCTGTGGATATACACGCTCCATTACTTAACCCTTATCTTCTTTTCTCTTCTTAATCAGCGGAACTCCAAACACAACTAACGGCAAAGTAAGAAAGATGAAGAAAAGATTGTCACTCAATCCTGCGTACTCTCTGTGGAGACCACTTCCAAAAGACCAGAACGCGAACAAAAGCGTCGCTGAAAGACCAAGGTAAGAAGTTTGTTTATCCATCTAACCAACCCTCTAATTCACTGACCACTTAACCACGTTCGACATCAGATTACACTTCAACAGTTTTTGGAAATTTACCTGATTAGTTAAAGTTATCGACAAGGTAAGGAAAAATCCAGTTTAGAAAGCGTTGACTAGTCAACGTGCCGACAGACACTCCCGAGGATCAGATGATAAGTCTTGCCCGCAGGTGCTTGAGACACGCAGCAATGCCATAGACAGCTCTATGCATTTGCATTACTTAAGACTGGGTGGGAGTTGCTTTGGGGCACGGGGACAGAGAAATATCTGTTCAAATATTAGTTGTAGCTGAGTAATTACATTATGGATATAAATGGCGAGAAGTTTTCCGTAACTCAATGACGCCGTCTCGTTCAGACCAGATTATCGCTTTGCACGCTAGTTGCGGGAGCCTATAAACACCT
>CAJJAX010000021.1 GCA_905182155.1 uncultured Pseudomonadales bacterium | reverse complement strand
GCGCAGTTTCGAGGGCGGATCCTGCTGGCAAATCGCCGACTAAATCGTCCAGAATGGGCCCAAGGTCTTCGGCCGTAATATCCCCTACAGCCGAGACTGAAAGTGTGTCTCGCACCAGAAGGTTTTGGTGCGCGGCCAGCAAATCTGCGCGGGTGAGCTCTGCGATGGAGCTTTCTGTACCTTGGTAAGCTGTTCCATAGGCGTGATCTCCAAAGGCCTGCTCTGCCCAAACGCGCTGCGCTGTGTCTGTTGGATCTTGCGCATCTGAGGCCAGAATTGAGAGAACCTGTTGGCGCACTCTTTCAACTGCGTCTGGGTCAAAACGGGGCTGCATTAATGCGGTTTTCAAAAGAGCCAAGGCTTCGGCACGGTTTTCTGTTAAAACGCGCACAGAAATTGATAGCGTGTCATCACCTACATCAAAGCTAAAAGAGGCAGATAGAGCTTCTAGTTTGGCTGCGAAAGCCTGAGAGTCCAAATCGCCCGCGCCCTCTTCCAACAGCCCGGTCATCATAAAAGCTGCGCCGCGTTTGTCTGGGGGATCCAGAGCCGCACCGCCGGAAAACATAATGTTCAGAGCGGTGAACGGGATCGCGGGTTCTTCCAAGACCCAAGCAGAAAGGCCGCCCGGGCTGGTGATCGTTTTAACAGATATGTCGGCCTGCACCGCTCTATTTGGCTTGTGGCTAGATTCTGGGCGTCGTTCATCGTTTTAGTCGGTGTGGCGCTATCGGTAACCAACATTGTTTATATTCGATTTTTTGGGCGCCCTTTTGATAGCTTTGTATTTCATGGATTGGGGTACGGTGCGGGTAAGACTCTGGATAGTGTTACCTCGCTGGGTGACTTTCCTGTCGCAGTCGGCGCTTTGCTGATTTTGAGTATCCTCGTGATTTGGGCCAGCCTTATTGGTTTTGGTTTGATTGAACGATATACCAAAACATGTTGGTCTCGAAGCGAAGATTTTGGGTGTTGTTTATGGCGTCCTTGATAATTTATTTGTCGCTTGGGCGTGGCACGTTGACAACATTTCCTTTGTCACAAAAGCATTTAATCGCGTCATCGATGAGTGCGGTGAATAACCTCGTTCCGAACGGCCTTGTTGCGATTTATTATGGGTACCAGGACTTTCGGCGATCTAAAGATTTTGATCTTGCCTCCGATGACCAAGGCCGCAAATTATTTGAAGAATTCTATGGCGTTCCTCCAGGTCCATCTAGGTTGTTCCCTCAGTTTTTTACTCAAACGCGCAAGTCTGAACGGTTGAAAGCCGACCCGCCGGATGTAGTTTTGAACCTTGTTGAGAGTCTGGGTCAAGGATTGCTACTAGAGCGTTTTAATGCGTTTGCACCCCTTGCTGGCGCGTTGGCGCCACATCTTCAGCAAGACTATTATTTCCAGAATTTTTTGCCCGCACATAACGATACTCAGAAATCAGTTCTGAGCTTATTGATTAATAGCGAACACAGCGAAATCAGTTATTCAAGCCATCAATATATCAAGCTTGAAACTTCTGCGGCTCAAATATTTAAGCGGTCCGGATACCGAACGATTTTCATTTACGCGGGTTTTGAGGGTACTAAGAATCGGTCAGATTACTTTAAGCGGCAAGGCTTTGACGAGTTCATCGGGGCTAGGCAATTGAAAAAGCTGTATCCAGAAATGGAGATGTCGGTTTGGGGCGGTGACGACAAATACGTCTACGACCAGGCAATCGAGCGTTTAAAGTACGGCAGAGTTGATTCGAAACCCTTATTGATTGTGACGTTGAGTGTGACGAATCACCCGCCTTATAAGATGCCAGGTCATGTCGACGAGAAAACTCCGCTCAGTTCTAAAGCGTTAGCATCAAGGTTGGGCGCATTGCCGATGGCTTCCATGGAAACCTTTCGTTACACCAACGACCAGCTCGGGTATTTTTTGGCGCGAATAAAGGAAAGTGCGCTTAGCGAGAAAACAATTGTCGTCGCCACCGGGGATCACGCGGTTAGGGGATTGGAATATACAGAGCAGGAGGCGCTGCATCAGATTTCAGTCCCGCTCTATTTTTATCTCCCCAAACGGTTTGAGCCAGAAGTAGCAGAAGGTGCGACCGACTCTGTAGCATCGCATAAAGATGTTATGCCAACGCTTTATCATCTTGCGCTGTCCGACGCGCGTTATCCAAATTTAGGACGGAACCTGTTTGCGAAAACGGATCTGCGAGGGCCGCATAATTTTGCATACCACAGTGATTATTTGGTCGTTGGTGATCGTGTGTATGGTTTGGTGGGTCCAAAAGGGCAGCGCGCTTTTTGGCGGAGGCAAGGCCTTGATATGATCTCCGGCCCGGTCGCTGAATCGTCTGCCAATTACGAGCGAGCGGAACAGTATTCAAAAATCTTAGATTGGTTGACACGATATCAGTTAGTGGGCTCGGATATCGTTCCAAAGTCTTAGCATCGGCGGATTCAAGTTTTCGTAAATTCCATCGAGGTTACTACTGTGCGGGGCTAGTGACGCGGGGTTGAAATACGCTTAAGCGTTGTCTAGGTCGAACGTGCCTATAACTACCCGTCGCGATTGCGAATTCTACTCGCTATCGGCTGTTTTGATTGCGCCAATAAACACCATAGTGTGGGTAATCAAAAGCGATCGATAAAGATGCTTTGTGCGCGAATTGATTTTTTATAACGACATATTTATTTATTGTCTTAAATAAGAACTTCTGAATCAATTCTGCAGTAAAAATCGGCGTCATGAGAAGGCGGAATTTATCTGTGTTAGAAGCGAATTAGCTGGTCGTGAAAGTTAGCGTTGCGTCACTAATTTGGGTTCGGTGGTCTTTTGTGAAAATCGCCTAGGGCAGTATCCTGGGAGTTTCTATTGCCATAGCGGCGATTGGGTTTGCGCTGAAAAATTATGATGTTACTTTTTTTGTAAACCCTCAGGCTGCATTGATTGTCTTTGGCGGCACGTTAGCGGCAACGTTGATCTCGTTTGGATCTGTGAACATGGGTTGCCGTCCATGAATCGCCCGTAAACCGCGATAGAGCAATCAGTTTGCGCCCTGCCTGCTGATCAATCAGGCGGCGAGTCATTGCAGATTGATGCCTGGGGCTGGCGCGATGACCCCTTGCGCGCTTTGCCTTGGACCCCGTCCCAGACTAGCCGTCGACAGGGCCTTTAATCGAATCCTTACGGTGGCGGGCTAACCGGCGGTTGATCGCTTGAGAATCGAGCGCACAGGGCATCTCTATCGTTATTTTTTTAACTGCGTTAGGATGCCAAGGATGACCCTAGAATTTTGTTTCGCATTCAGCAACAAATTAGCGGCAAAGCAAGCCGCCGAAGCCTATGGCGGCTATTTGTATGACGACGTCAAGGACCGAACGCAACATCACCCCTTCGCGTCGCTGCTGTGCAGCACCAATCCTGATCTAACATCGCTCGTGTCGGTTGCTGATGTTGGCGCGTACCTGATTGATCGTCGGGTGATGAAACACAGGGAAGTTTTAAATCCGGTTGGCGTGCAACCCGGCGCCGTTGGCGTGTTCACTCTGATCGCAAAAGCAGAGCTTGGTCCTGTGGCGGCGGACGCACATTGGCGTGATCAGCACACGCCGCTGGCATTATCAATCCACCTTGCCATGAGTAATTATGCGCAATTGAGTGTGCTGCATCGATTTAAAGGGCCTGCTTGGGACGGGTTCGCGTTGTGCGGCTTTGAATCTGTTGAGGACCTTCAAACCCGTTTTTTTGCAACCAAGGCCGGTGAGCGACTGATTGCCGAAGACGTGAATCGGTTTGCCGATACTCGCCTTAGTCCGCGACGGGTCGTTGCCATTGAAACTCGGTACGAGGCCTAGGCCACGCGCAGAACGCAAGGCATAGGCGGCTACAGCTTTGAAGCGGCTGGCGTGCTATTGGGACCAGTTGTGGTCGGCTGGAAAGCATAGCCGAGGCGCGATGGGCGTTACGCTTTAGATGCAATCCAGCGATCGACCTTGTCTTCAAGCAACGGCATTGGCAAGGGCCCACTGCCTAAAACAACATCATGAAACTGCCGAACATCGAAGGCATCTTGCAATGCCGCTTCGGCTTTTTTTCGGAGCCGTTGAATTTCGAGCATACCGATTTTATAGGCCGTGGCTTGTCCCGGCATATTGAAATAGCGGCGGATCTCAGAGCGGACGGTTGCCTCGGGCCGGGGTGAGTTGCTTAAGGCGTAGGCAACAGCGCGCGCTTCACTCCAACCTTGGTCGTGGATGCCCGTATCAACCACCAGCCGAATGGCGCGCCAAATTTCTCCAGTTAAGCGGCCAAAATCGGCGTAAGGGTCCTGATAGAACCCCATTTCTTTACCAAGGTACTCGGCATACAGGCCCCACCCTTCGCTGAAGGCGGTGTAACCATGGTGGGTCCTAAAGCGAGGGATGTCGTCTAGTTCTTGCTGAATCGCAATCTGCAGATGATGACCAGGCAAGCCTTCATGATAGGCAAGGTTTTCAAGGCGATATATCGAGACGGCGCGCATATCCGCTAGGTGAACGTAGAATACACCAGCCCTTGCGCCATCCTGGGTGCCGCGCAGGTAATGGGCTGCGGCGCCTGGTTGCTCCCGGAAGGCTTCAACGCGGCGAACCGCCAAGGGCCCTTTGGGCAGGATACCAAAAAACGCTGGCAGCTTTACTTGTATCCCGGCCAAGTGCTGGCGAGCGAGGTTTAAGTATTGCTCGCGACCCTCGTCCGTATTGGGAAAGTAGAAGTCATCGCTTTCGCGCAAGTGATTGAAAAATGCACTAAGCGGTCCTTTAAATCCAACCGTCATCCGAATTGCGTTCATCTCTTCTTGGATTCGGGCTACTTCTTGCAGGCCGGTCCCGTGAATGTCATCTGCGGTCAGTGACAGGGTCGTCATGAGTTCCAATCGATGCGCATAAAATGCCTCGCCATCCGGTAACGCACCGGCCCCGGTTGCCTGCGCTGAAACGTGCACTCGGTCCGCATTTAGCCAAGCAAGAATGGCCTCAAAAGCAGGCTTCATTGACTTCAGAATCGCAAGCCGAGCGGCAGTTTGAAGTTGTTCTGCCTGTTCTTCGGTGGCTTGCCCGTTGGTGACTAAACTTTGGATTTTAGTCGTGATGTCACGCCAGATTGCGGAATTGCCCGCATCCGTAAAAGGTGCGCCATCCGTAAAAGGTGCGCCGCCGGTCACGCGTTTGATTTGGCTCTCGGCAACCTCATAGTCGAAATAAGGCGCTCGTATCCCACTGCCTGACGCTAATTTTGCGCGATTGAGGTGCTGCCTCAAGTAGCTGCCGGAGGCTTGAAGCCTTGCCACATAGGCCTGCATGTCGTTTAAGTCATCGACCTTATGATAGTTGATGAGGAAACTGGGTAAGCCTGTATGCGGGCCGCGCCGCCCGAAAACATATTCATGTCGCCGGAAGCGCACCGCTTTTTCTGCACGATCCAATAAGAATATCCAAAGGTCAAAGGATCGCTGCGCCTCTTCGTTCAGTCTGGCGCGGTCAAAGCTTTGCTGCATCTGTCGAACGCTGGCGCGGCGCCAGGTTAATTGCGCATCCTTCGCTGCATCGGATACCTCATCAAGATCACGGTAGCCGCGCTTGTCGCCCAGCCGAGTTTTGGTCATCGGACTAAAGTTGAGGTAGGTTTCAAATTCTTGATCGAGCCAATGGTTTAAACGGTTTGATTCGATTTGCTGCGCCTCAGTCGCGGTTGCCTTCAGGCTTGCGCGCTGCAAGTCGGAAGGAAAAACGGCAGCTGGAGCGTAAGCGCCCAATAAGATTAAGCCGTGCAAAATGGCTGTGCTGAATTTCATGCTGAATCCAATCGTTAAGGCTTCACTTCTTTTACCAGAGTAACCGCTGAATACAAGCGAGCCTCATGAATCGCGGCGGACAACGTCGCCTTACTCTGGTGAGGCAGCCTGACCTTGTGATAACGTGCTGCGGCACCGTTAGACCCTATTGTGTTTACGCAGATGGTCTCAAATCAATGGATGATACGCGCGATTGATCACGCGGCTTGCGATGATGCGAGGGTGGTTTATCGAACGTTGGAACGGTTTTTAAGATTAAATTTGGGTCTAAAGGAGGGCGCAGTATGCAAACGTATCAACTCATGGTGAACGGTGCGCCGCATGCCGTTACCTCAGAACCCGATAAGCCGCTGTTATGGGTATTGAGGGACCATTTAAAGTTGAAGGGCGCTAAATACGGGTGCGGCATTGCGCAATGTGGCGCGTGCACGGTGCACATTGATGGCGTGGCGGTTCAATCCTGTGTTTTACCCATTAGCAGGGTCAGTGGCCGGGTCACAACCATTGAAGGCTTGGCGAAGAACGGATTGTTACATCCCGTGCAGTCTGCTTGGATCGAGCACGATGTCCCCCAATGCGGTTATTGCCAGGCGGGTCAAATCATGAGCGCGGCCGCGATGCTGGCGGTCAATCCCGCGCCGACCGATGTCGACATTGATACGGCGATGTCTGGAAATTATTGTCGTTGTGGCACCTACGTTCGAATTCGGGCGGCGATTCATGCAGCAGCAGAGGCTCGCTCGGTTGAAGGGGAGGCCGAAGTATGAATAACGTTTTAACGCGACGGCATTTTTTAAAGGCCTCGGCCTTAACTTCGGGTGGTTTAATGCTTGAGTTGACGCTCAGTGGTCCTTTGCTTGCAGAGGCGCTCGGGACCTTGGTGGGGTCGAAAGAGCTCAACGCCTGGGTGCAAATTTCATCTTCCGGTCAGATCACAATTTACTCGTCAGTTCCTGAGATGGGCCAAGGCATTAAGACCGCTTTACCGATGATCATTGCTGAGGAAATGGGGGCAAAATGGGATGATGTCAAAGTTCTGAAGTCGGATGTCGATTCAGCCCGATTCGGGCTTCAAGGTGCGGGTGGCTCAACCTCAATCCCCAGAAATTTTGATTCGATGCGGACGATGGGTGCGTCTGCGCGCGAAATGTTGATCGGAGCGGCTTCTGAGGCATTAGAGGTTGATCGAGCCGAGCTCGAGGCCAAAGACAGTAAAGTGATCCATCTATCAGGCGAAAGCCTTAGCTTTGGCGCGCTTGCCGCGCTTGCGGTGCGTCAGCCTATTCCGGATCCGGCGACGCTTTCCTTTAAAGATCCAAAAGCGTACACCATTATTGGCACGTCCATTGCCGGTGTTGATAATTTAGGAATTGTGCTGGGGCAGTCTCAATTTGGGATCGATGTTGATGTGCCCAATATGCGCTACGCCGCTTACACGCGCTGTCCGCGTTTGGGTGGCGTGCCGATATCGTTTAATGAACAGGCTATAAAAGCCTTGCCTGGGGTCTTAGACGCCTTCATTTTGACGCCTGATGCGCGCGCGGGCCAATCCAGTATGTCGTTCCTCGATGGGCTTGCCGTCTTACAGGGCGGTGTGGCGATTGTCGGTGAGGACACTTGGTCCGTGTTGAATGCCAAATCGAATCTAAAGGTTGTTTGGGATGAGTCCGCCGCCTCAACCGACAGCTGGTCGCAGATGAGACGCGAGGCGAAAAATCTTGCTGGCACGGCAGGTGGTCAGATCAAACGCGACAGCCCTGTCGAGGCGGCTTTGAACGCGCCAAGCAATAAAGCAATAGACGCCTTTTATGAATTCCCGTATGTTGCCCACATTTGTATGGAGCCGATGAATTGCACGGTTCATTATATTGCGGGCACAGAAAGCGAAGCCCCTCGGATGGAAGTTTGGGTGCCGAGTCAATTTCCAGGGCAGGTCAAAGAGGTTGCGAAGAATCTGCTGGGTGTCGATGAAGAACGCGTCACTGTGAATATGACCCGCATGGGCGGTGGCTTTGGCCGGCGTGCTGTGCACGATTTCGCGGCAGAGGCGATGGCCATTGCGGCACGTACTGAGGGCCCAGTGAAGCTGACCTGGACTCGAACGGACGATATCCACCAAGATTTTTTTAGAGTGGGTGGGTTTGAAAATATGAAGGCTGCGGTAAGTCCTGAGGGCAAGTTGGTCGCATGGGATCAACACTACATCGGGTTCGCTCGGAATGGCAAAGCGGTCATTGGCTCAGGCCTGCGAGGCAATGAATTTTCCATGACGGCCATGCCGAATGCGCGGGTCAGACAAAGTTTGATCGACATCAAGACGCATTGCGGGGCTTGGCGTGCGCCGGGTGCGAACACCAACGCGTTTGTAGAGCAAAGCTTTTTACACGAACTCTCGGTGCTTGCTGGGCGAGATCATGCCGAGTTTCTGATCGAGCTGATGGGTGAGCGCCGCTGGCTGAGCGAGGGCAATATCAATGCTTTGAATACGGGTCGCGCGATTGATGTCATTCAGTTGGCCGCGCAAAAGTCCGGTTGGGGTAAAGCCATGCCCCAAGGCTGGGGGCAGGGCTTGGCTTTCTATTTTTGTCACGCCGCGCACATTGCCGAAGTCGCTGACGTGTACGTTGATGCGGATCAAAATTTTAAGGTGGGCAAAGTAACCGTGGCCGTTGACGTTGGCCCCATTATTAACCTGAGCGGTGCGCTGAGTCAGGTGCAAGGCTCAATCGTTGATGGGTTAAGCACGATGGCCTTGCAACAAATTACGATGACCAATGGTCGGATCAATCAGGATAATTTTGATCAGTACCCGGTGATGCGAATGGGTGCGACCCCCGAGATCGACGTTCATTTTATTCAAAGCAACCATCAATCAACCGGTTTAGGCGAGCCTGCGTTACCGCCACTCGCGCCAGCGGTGACCAATGCCATCTTTGCGGCCACCGGTACTCGCATTCGATCCATGCCGCTTAGTCAGGAAGGCTTTAAGTTGGTTTAAAGCGGAGCGACGCGCTTGAAATGCCGCGTCGCGCCAAGGTCGTTTTAGACCTTGGTTATTTTAAGAGCCGGTGGTAACAGGTAATTTGATCTAACTACTTCTTCGGATGTACACGTACCATAAGTTCGGAGTAGCCTTTTACGAATGAGGAGAAAATACGTTCAGGTTCCTGCACGACTTCAATGCGTTCGAAACGTTTCATGATTTCTTCCCAAAGCACACGCAACTGCATTTCAGCCAAACGATTGCCCATGCAGCGATGGATGCCAAAACCAAAGGAAAGGTGCTGGCGCGCATTGCTGCGCTCAATGTCGAGTGCCTCAGGCGCCGCAAAGACGCTGGCATCCCGGTTGCCCGAGGCATACCACATCAGAAGCTGGTCGCCGGCTAAGATTGATTTGTCGCCAATCACGCAGTCTTTGTTGGCCGTTCGGCGCATGTAGGCTAGCGGCGTTTGCCACCGTATGACTTCGGCGACCATGTTGGGAATGAGTGCTGGGTTTTGGGTGAGCTTCTTGAACTGCTCTGGGAATTTGTTGAGCGCATAGATGCTACCGGACATGGTGTTTCTCGTGGTGTCATTGCCACCCACAATGAGCAAAAGCAGATTGCCAAGATACTCCAGCGGTGGCATATCTTTGGTGTCAGCGCCGTGCGCGAGCATAGAAACCAAGTCGTCCCCAGGGTTTTGGGTGCGTTCGTCCTTAAGGCGATTGAAATAGGCCAAGCACTCTAGGAGCTCTTCCCGGCGCTGTTCCATCGATTCGATGATGCCGCCCGGTTGCGGAATAGCGAAGGTAATGTCGGACCACCGGGTCAATTTTCTGCGGTCCTCGAACGGGAAGTCAAATAAGGTCGCAAGCATCATCGTGGTGAGTTCAATCGAGACGGTATCCACCCAATCGAACGGCTCGTTGTCGGGAAGACTGTCTAGCACCTCTTGGGTACGGGATCGAATGAGCGGCTCCAAATTGACTAGATTTCTAGGGGCCACGGCGCCGGTGACTGTTTTTCGCTGAACATCATGGGTCGGCGGGTCCATGGCGATAAAGGTCGAGATATTGAGCGCCCCTTCGGGTAACTCAGTGCCAACCGGAAAGCCAAGGGTAATGCCGTGGGCTGAGGAAAACGTTTCCCAGTCCGAGTCAACGTGTTTGATGTCTTCGTAACGGGTGAGGGACCAGAACCGACCCGCAAGGTCGGTTTCATTGAAATGAACCGGGTCCTCAGCACGCAGTCGATCAAAATACTCCTCCCAGCGGTTCTCGCTAAAGAGCCTGGGGTTAACCGGAAGAATGTCGGCAATCGGCACCTCAGCGGCCGGTGGAATGGGCCTAACTTCGTTAACGCCGTCGGCGCTCGGCATGACTTGGGTGCTTGACGGACTTTGCTGCTGCGCCATGGCTGGCTCCTTGCTTCTGATGGGCATTGAGAGAATACGAATTGAATCGATTGAATCGCGCACGAGGCGAATGGTTGGGCAAATCCTACAGGAAATTGCGGGGGTTGCGAATGCAGAACTCGGGCGAGGAGCTTTCAACTTGACTGGACTGCAGCAGACAAGTCTTCGGCCTGCTGCCAAATCATTCGGTCTTGGCTCGCAACCTGGCTTATATTCCAACGTGTCGGGTACCCACCCCAAGGTTGGGTTGGGGATTGTTGGGTCAGGCTTTGCTTGATGACCCGTTTAGATTGTTGCGCTAAAAGCGCTCGACATTAGGGCGTGGATGATGCGTTGAGGCCGATCCGGATCGGCGCCCCAAATTGCTCTGTTGGCGACAAGGTAATCTCGTTGCACCAGTCGATTTAAACTAAAAGCCCTGACCCTGGCAGCGCGCTCAAGGGCGATGCGCCGCGGGAGCGGCCTGCTGGTATGCCTTGGAAATGTCTTCGCCATGGGTGATTCAAGACGTTAGTGCCTTGCGGTCGCGTCATGACCGCAGCCGTCACAAAGTGCAAGGGTTTATGCGGCCTTTAGGCGATGCCAATAGGTTAAGTATTCAGCATAAACCGCAAACCCGGGTTGGCCTTGGGCCTCGACCTGGTGGCAGACTTTGAGCAGCGCATCGCCATTGGGTTTGGACGTGGCGGCGAGTAGGCTCATGTGTGAACGCAGTCGTACGCCGTCGCCAATCACGACCGGCTTCAGGATCCTAACTTTATCCAAGCCATAGTTTAAGGGGTTGGCGCCATCTTCAGGCCAACAACCTGCATCCTTGTAAAAATGCGATAACAAGCCGAGCACATGAAAGCCATGAATTAGTGTGCCGCCGTAGGGTGTGGTTCTTGCATAGTCAGGATCACAGTGACCCGGGGTACGCCAACGCGTCACTTCGCCGAAAATATTGACCTGGGTCTGGTCAATAAAAACCCAATCGCTGATGCCCAGGCTTTGATCGATAAACGCGGCAGCATTGTCGAGCCGAAACGGGCGAGGATTGTTCATGGGAGATTCCCTTGCGTTAAAACCAAAAAACAATAACAACAAACGCCCTGATATCGCAACGCAGGCCTTGGGTTCGTGATAATCTCTGCGGGTCAAAATGAGGAGACGCAGGATGCCAATAATTGAGAATAGTGAGTTTGAAAATAAAGTTGTTGTGATCACAGGCGCCGGCAATGGCCTGGGCCGATCTCACGCTTTAGGTTTAGCGGCGCGTGGCGCAAAAGTTGTTGTGAATGATCTAGGCGCTGATGCGGGTGGTTTGGGCCAATCATCTGACGCTGCAAACGCTGTGGTAGAAGAGATCAAAGCCCTAGGAGGCGAAACGGTGCCAATGTGGCCGATTTGTCTCAGGTTGAAAGCATGGTTGCTCAAGCGATAGAAAAGTGGGGTCGGGTCGATATCTTAGTGAATAATGCGGGTATTTTAAGGGACCGGTCCTTTAAGAAAATGACCTTGGCAGATTGGGACCTTGTTCTGCAAGTCCACCTTTCCGGTACGGCCTATGTCACTCGGGCTGCCTGGCCTCACATGAATGAGCAAGGCTATGGTCGGATTGTGTTGACCAGCTCAAGTTCTGGTATTTACGGTAATTTTGGTCAAGCCAACTACGGTGCTGCCAAAATGGGCATGCTGGGGTTAATGAATGTTTTGGCGCTCGAGGGTGCTAAAAATAATGTGCGAGTGAATACGTTAGCGCCGGCCGCCGCAACGCGCATGATCTCAACCATTCCTGGGCGAGACATTGACCCAGACAGTCCGCCGCCAGAATCAGCGCCGAAACTGGTCAGCCCAGCAGTTTTATTCATGACCAGTGATGAAGCGCCGACCGGCGTCGTCATTAATGCCGGTGGTGGCCGTTATTATCGGGCTCAGATCTTCGTCAATGACCCGATTAATTTAGGAATTGAGGCGACTTTTGAAGACCTGATGGCAAACACTGAGTCGTTGATGGATATGAGTCAAGCCAAACCTAAAACAGGTGGTGTTTAACGGCTGACGGTGATGAAGCAAGATGCCGACAAGGGTCCAGCATCCTGAAAGCATTTTGCCTCCCCCTGCGTCAGGGTGAATCGTCAACGACATTGGTGGGTGATTCGCTGACTGTTTTGAGCGGCGTCACAAGGCGTTTTTGATGAGGGGCTTTTGATGAGGCGCTTTTGATAAAGCGCTTTTGATAAGACACTTTAAGCAAGATGCGTCACGTGCCGTATTGGGTTGAGCCGCGTCGTGTAGAGGGGGTCCGGCGCGAGCTCCGCGTGAATCGGCGCGGGTCACATCAGGAAAAGGTGGCAATGACATGAACTGGAAGCAAAAGAGTCTGGCTGTTCTGTGCTTTATGGCGATGGCCTTGGGTTTCTATGCCAACGGTGGCGTCTACGTGACGCCGCACAATATTCTTGTTCTGTTGGCCTTTCTTGCACCGTTTACCGCTTTAGGATTGTATTGCTGCGTGGGCCTGGGGATGCCCATGGCGTTGTTTTTCAGATTTGTGCCCTTGCCGTTTGGGTTGCTGCTCTCGGCTTTTTTCATTTCCGTTGGTCTACGTTATGAGCATCCGTTTGTTCTGGGTGGTTTGATTGCCGCGCTTGGTGGTGGTTGCCTCGCGACCCTCGGGATCAATCTTAAACCCGACGATGTTCGGATGTTTTCAAGACCCAGCGCCATCTCCTTAGTGGGCGTGCTCACGTTTGCATTGGCCACGCCCCTAATCATTGTTTTGTGGTCTTTGGACAATGCTGATTTAGGACACTTTTGGGCGCCGATTAATCTTGGAATCGCCGTTGCGGCCTTCGGGGCCATTTACTTTGCATTAGACACCAAACAGGCACCGCTGGAACGCGCGCAGTCGGCCAGTTTAAATGCGGTGTTGTTGATCACTGGGTTTTTAGTCTATGAGTATTTTGTGGGCTTGGCGCGAATCGAATTTTCTGAATGGACAGCGATATTGACCGCTCAGAATGTTTTGACCCTAGTGGCCGCGTTTGCAATCTATTTTGGGGTCGTATTTGTCTCGATCTGTCATAACCAAATTCATCAGCTGCCGATACGACATTGGCACCTGGTTGAAACCTTTTTGTTCTTTGTCTTTATGGTTATCGCACCGGAAAGTATCCTGGAACTTGAAGTGGACCAGATGAGTCAGGATGACCTTGATCAAATGAGTCAGAGCGAATAGCCGGCGTGAGCGTTGGCTAACGGGTGCGATAACGCATCGGTTGGGTTCGGGCGGCGCCGTGCTCGGATAGGGTGTGGTCTTAAATTACGTTAATATGCTGGCAGTTTCGTAGCCAGTCCGCACGAACGGCATAACGTGCTGAAAACCGAAGCAGGTGAAACACCCGACTAAAGAATATTCAACTTAATTTGTTTTAAGGAGAGCGCAGCAATGACTAAAAAGACCTATATCCACCTAGAGGATAGTGAAGCTGCTGTGCTGCAGGTTGCCTCTCGAATTTATGCAGCTTATATCACGACGATGGATTTGACTGAGCGAACCAACCACACCGCATTGATGCGTAAAGCCATTGATTTGGCAATCGAAATGGCCGAAATGACTGATTCGCTAGTGATTTCCGATTTAGAGCGTCGTTAACCACGTTGAGTTGATGTGGCAAAACGACGGGTGCCGCTTGTCTTGAACCCTTAGCTTGAGTCCAGTTGAACGGCGGTGCCATAGGCGAGCGGTTCCGCTACGCCATCATCAAGTCGGGCTTGTAGTGTTCAGGGTGTGTTCTGAGTCTGTGTGGCTTTAAATTACCGGTCGCCGCTTGGTTCCGCAACTTTCTCTGATGGCGAGGCTCGCCATTTGCAAACGGCATCGCACGCTAGCGAGGTGCTCGAGCGGCCTAACCCCATTCATTCAGCCGTGAACTTTGTCGCGTTCAGGTCTCTAATCCCTAGGATTAGAGCGGTTCAAAGGCAGGGCTATTTCGGTTAAATTTGGATCATTCTTGAGGGCAATGCTACGCGGTCAAAGTCTTTAAGGCCTTCGCCTTCAATCTCACCAACCCTCAAAAAGGGTCATGGTCTTACGCACGCGGGCAGCTTAAATTTCGTCACTGTGCGGTTACCTTTTGAGCGTCCCGCGCCGACTGTCTTGTTGAAACGCTAGGGCACCTCAGGGTGCAAGGCTCGAACGCGCCTGAATCCCCCAATGACCGTCCTGCGCCGTCACGATGTACAGTGACCGGTATCGTCCGATCGATTGGTCGTCGGCATTGCGGCGTTCAAATTCGGTATCGATATGGACTTTGCTGTCGGAGGACAGGGTGATGGTGCGTTTTGTCCAAAGGGAATGGTGCCAGCCTGTCGCCGCCAATGCGGGGAAGATCGAGCGATCCTGAAAGGCCTCAGCCGAGTCATAAATCATGACTTGCCTGCTGGCAAATCGAACATGGGGGTAGTTTAAGGTTGCTGCCCAGGCCTCGATGTCCTGATCATTAAACGCGGCCATAAAACGATCCAACGTTGCCAGCGCGATCTCATCAGGGGTCTTCGTTTCTGCCGTAGCAAAGCCTGGCGCGGTAACAAGAACGACCAAAAGTAGGGTTATAACGCGCTGAAGTAAGATCATGGGATTGCCCTAGGGGTTGATTGATGTCTCAAAGTGTAGAGGCCTTGCTCAGACGGTGCCACAAGTATTCATTGCTCGAAAAGGTTTGATAACGGTCTTTAATGTGGCACATTGAAATTTCTATGGCAGGGTAATTGGAGGCGCTGACGTGTCTGAAAACGTGATTTCGTTCGAAGGCTCGAAAAATCCACATATTGAAGCAAAAAAGCGTGAAAAATTTGAAACGATGAAGAACGCGTTTCGAGCTTCCCGAGAACAGGCGAGCCCAAAAGCGTCTGTGCTGAACAAGAAAAAGAAAAACAAAGCGAGTAAGCCGAAAAAGAAACGCTAAGTTTCAGGGTGTTGACGCGCGCGCAGGGAAGCGGCAGTGGTTTGAAAAAGGGAATTTCGTGGCAATACCGAAGCAGCAAACTAAGATCCGCACCATCTTCGATTATTTAGTCACGGAGATTGAACTTACGATTGTGATCGCGCTCGGTTATGCGGGCACGATGGTGATTGTGACTTACGGGGTCAAGGTCCTTCAAAGCAGTCTCTACGACCATCCGCTACTTGCCTTTACCAGTTTGGTGTTCTTGCCGCACGGCATCCGGATCCTGGCGGCTTTTTTGGTTGGGGCTCGATCCATTATCCCATTAATGATCGGTGCGCTGATAACCAGCAGTTCGGGTTTGGATGGCGGCACTTATCCTTTGGTGAGTCTCATCCCAGGCGTCACCTGCGGATATTTAGCGTTTAAAGTGTTTGAGTTGGCGGGCTTTGAGTTTAAACCGGGGTTTGCCTCCTTGCGGCAATGGCGCGGCATTGTGCTGGTGAGTTTTGTTGCCGCGCTGCTGAATGGTTTAGGCATTGTTGTGATCTTGGTGCTAAGCGGACTGGATGAGTCGGAAGTATTGCCGCGCTTGTTTGGCTATGTGGTTGGCGACACGCTCGGCGCCTTTGTCTTGTTGTGGGGATTCATGCGATTGGCCCGACTCTATCGAATTAAAACAAAGGCGCAATGATAATGCTAGTTGTGCCGAGATTGGGGTTGTTGGGCGATTAAAAGTGGTGAACACGCCCTATCCCGACCCGTTACAATTTGACCTGAAGTCGTCCTGTTTTGACCCCGCCTCGAATCAAAATCCATCGCGTGCGCGCGCCGGTGATCTGCGGTTTATCTCGGCCTTTTCACAGGTCATTAAATTGGCTGTGTTGAAAGCGGACCGTTTTTAGCGGCTCACCCCTCACGCACAAAGGTGGCCGGCTTTCAGTGCTACCGATTACCGAGGCGCAACGACAAGCGCTTTGGCCTTGGCAGTCGATTAATCGTTTTTGTCTCGGGTTAAAGCGATGGACTCGCTCGCGGCGGCGCCATAAATGCCTTTGGCCATTAGCGAGGTTTCTTGGTTTCGGCGATGCTGATAGATCGCGGCTCTCATTTCGTGTGCGGCTTGATTCATCGGGTCAGCCTGCACGGCCAGTTCAACGAGATGACACGCTAGTCGGATGTCGCTTGTCATGAGCGCTGATGCGCGATCTGCCAGAGCGAGGGCGCCCCCCGCTAGGCGCGCAAGTTCGGCTGCCAAGGCGTGGTCGGGTGCTGGTTTGAGCCTTGCGGGGTTGCCGTCATACCAACCGCCGTATAAGCGCCAAATATTACGGATGATGAATTCTGGTTCGTCATAAGTTGGCCTGAGGTAAGGCTTTTCAAGGATGGTCCGATCGATTCGGACCTCCTGAAGAATGTCGTCCAACTTGGCGCCTTCGTTCATTCTTTGCAACGTTTCCTGAACCAACCACTCAAGCGCTGAGGCGACATCGTTGAGCGCGACGTTTATTCGGTCGGCCCCTGCGATGGGTAAGCCATGGGCCGGCAGTAGGAGCTCTGCTCCCTTGCTGGCCATATCCCGCAGGGCGCGGGCCCATTCCATAGGATATCGCTGCACTTTTTGGGGATTGCCAGCGTTTGGAAAACACCAGATAAAAAAGTCACCCGAACAGATCGCTTTGTGGACTGGGATCCAACCCCAAGTGTGATCATCGGTTTCGCCTTTCTCGTGATTCAGCTCTACTGTGAGCCCGCCGACATTCAGGGTCATTTGGTCTCGGTAGGTGACATCCGGTTGCTCAGTGGTCTTGGGTAAAAACGCGTTGTCGCTGCTGATGTCGTAACCG
The DNA here is from genome assembly GCA_905182155.1 of uncultured Pseudomonadales bacterium. GTDB lineage: Bacteria > Pseudomonadota > Gammaproteobacteria > Pseudomonadales > Azotimanducaceae > UBA9926. Next base: position 30,231 of record CAJJAX010000021.1, on the reverse strand, counting down.
CGTCGTGAGAACTGACCGAATTGTCGGCGATTAATCGTCGCGTTATAGCCATCCGTTAAGTGGTAACGATCGAAGCGAGGCTTAATGTTTTCATGGCCAACCAGGGTGGGTCTTGCGTGGCCATGGGCCTTGGCGCTGTTCATAAACGCGCCGCAGCCGCCAACATGATCTATATGACCGTGGGTATAGATCAGTGTGTGAAACGGGGCTTTGCGCCAGGCGCGAATGGCCGAAACAACGCGCGCGCCGCCTTGCACGCTCGAGGTGTCAAAGCCGAGCAGGCCATCATCGGTTTCAAACAAAATACAGTGGGAAAACGCTTCGACCAAGGCGACGCGGTCGCTAATCGTTGATAGCTGAAAATTGATTCGATTGACGGGGCCCGTGGCATCCGGGTCGATCGTCCCATCGAGGATGCCAGCGGATAATTCAAGTAGTTGCGACATAAGCGCTTCCTGAGATGACCGAGCAGTGTGCTTTGACCCGCGTAAAACGACGCTCGGTCGTTAAGGTTTGTTCTTGTCCTTGCCAAGGCCATATCCCGGGCGCTGATGCATTCGCCCGCGGTAGGCGTTGCAATGCGCTGGTAAGACAATATCAACGGCGGCTGCCCAATCTAAGATCGAGGTTAGTAGGATGTCTAACTCGGAAAAGCAGGTCCCCCACACGAACTCGCCAAGGCTCGGCTCAGGTAGGCCTTGGGCCAGCATTTTGCTGAAATAGGCTTTGGCGCTGATGACGGCGTTGGGCGCCTCGCCATAAATCTCGGCAAGATCAAGATGCCGCCGGATAATATAAAGACTGGTTGCATCGAGCTCCATTAACATAAATGAGGCAAGTTCATCGAAGCGCGCGAGGCCCTCTGGACTCAATTGGGCCTCATCAAAAGCGAGGGTCGTGCAAACCCGACGAAGGTAGCGAGTAATGGCGAAACTCTCTGAGACAATCCGGTCGCCATGGATGAGAACGGGAATTTTGCCTTTCGGGTTGATCGCTTTGAAGGCTTGGGTTTGGGTTTCGCCGGTTCGAGGCCCGATTCTTTGATGGTCATAAGTAAGGTTGAGTTCGGCCAAAAGCCAGTGAACGCGCAGGGTTCGACTGGTGCCGGCGCCCCAAACGATGAATTCAGGTTGCTTGGACATAACTCGGCGTTTTCGAGCGAAGGAGTTGTCCGCATCGGTAATAATGAAAGAGTCCCCAAATGATCACAACCAGGGTGGTCATCAGAGCGTATCGCAAGCCGTCTTGGCCATAGTCGGTTGAGAAGTAATCGCTGAAAAAGCCGACGCTGAACGGGCCTAAGCCGAGGCCGATGATGTTGGTGATAAAAAGGTTAATTGCGGCTGCAACTGACCGCATTTCGACGGGCGTTTGATTTTGAATCAGTGCAAATCCCGGCGCGACATAGACCGTCCCGAGCATGGCTGGAATGGCGTAAGCGGCAAGCGCGCCCATCGGGGTCTCAGCGGTAAAGGCCAGATACAAAAGCGGAACGGCAATTAAGTTGGCGATCGCGATCACCCAGGGTAGCCAGTGTTCGCCGTGGCGGGCCGATAAAAAGTCTGCAAGACGACCGCCTAAGTAAATGCCGAGTGCCCCACCTAAGCCAATCATTAGGGCAAGGTAGCTGCCCACTTCACCCGTTCCCATCGAATGGATCCGAACGAGGTAAATCGGAATCCAAATAATTGACGCATAACCGGTAAAGGAAATCAGGGCGCCAGCCGCAACGATGTGTCGTAAAACTCGGTTCTTCCACATAAATCGGACAACTTCCCAAAACCCTGGCGCAACGACTGGACTGGTCCTGGCCTCTGAATAGCCCCGGGGCGGTTCGATCACGGTGAATCGTACCAAGAGCGCCAGCAGGATGCCCGGCAACCCCACCACGACAAATGCCGTTCGCCAGCCAAACCACTCATTGATCCAGCCGCCAAGCAGAAACCCAAGCAAGATGCCCCAGTTGATACCGGTTCCAAAAATTGCCATAGCGGTTGCCCGTTGTGCGGGCGGGTAAAGGTCGGCGATGATGGAGTGCGATGGCGGATTGGAACCGGCTTCGCCAACCCCGACGCCAATTCGAAACAACAATAGCTGCATAAAGGTTGCAGCGGCCCCGCACAGTGCCGTCATGAGGCTCCACAGAAAGACCGAAACCGAAATGAGATTGCGACGATTGTGGCGGTCTGCCCACATCGCCATCGGCATGCCGAGCGTTGCGTAGAAAACCGCGAACATGATGCCCGTTAGCAGGCCCAGCTGGGTATCGGTGATGAGCAGCGATTCTTTGATGGGCTGACCCAAAATACCCATGATTTGGCGATCAATATGGCTAGATGTGAAGACCAGTACCAGGACAAACAAGGTATATCGTCTCTGGCGGTCCGGAATTTCTGGGTGCATAGTGGGTGACACCTTTTATCAGTTCAGAGCGATGCGGCCGTTGATTGAAACAAACGCACACAAAAGTTACCTGTAATGCGCTTTAAAAGAAAGGTTACCGGTTTCCGCGATAAAAATAGTGAATTCCGATCAGCTTGCTCGATTAGGGTTAGCCCGCCTGGGCAATCCAGCCGTTGTACGCAAAGGCGCCGCCCAAGTTTGCGGGGTATCAGAGGCCGCGTTAGGCAGCGGATGAATCACATTAAGGCGCTCGGTTCCAGGCAACCCACCGGCGCAAAGGGTTTTCAAAACGAGCAAGCAGGAGGCGCGCCATGAGTCACGATCAAGCAACCGAGCAAACGCTGAAGGAACACCGAGACCATCATTTGATGACGGCGCAGCGGCTCAGCGAGGGTCTCGGTACGCCGGGACTCAAGGTCATCGAGGTCACAACGCATTTAAAGGGGTTGCCCTCGGGCGACTTTACCGGTGTCTCCGGACGAGGGGATTATGAGGCCGGGCATATTCCAGGCGCTTATTATCTTGATTTACAACAGGATCTTTCCGATGCCGGCTCAGACTTCCGATTTACTGTGCCGAGTGTTGCGCAGTTTGAAGCCGTGATGCGGCATGCAGGCATAGCTGAATCCGATACGGTGGTCGTGTACGCTGCGAATCACCCGATGTGGGCTTGCCGAGCTTGGTGGTTGTTTAAGGTTTTTGGTCATGAGCGGGTACTAGTGTTGGATGGCGGATTGCCCGGTTGGCAGGCGCAGGGCTTTGCGCTTTCGACCGATCAGGGCTCGGTGTCGGCGAGCACTTACCAAGCTCGCTTTCACCCTGAGATGGTGACCGATGGGGCTGCGCTCTCAGCTCAACTGTCCGATCCCAGCTTGTGCTTGCTAAATGCCTTGTCGACTCAGCAGTTCGATGGCATAGGTCCTCACTATGGCAGACCCGGTCATATTCAGGGTTCGATCAGCACGCCCTATAGTCAATTTTTAGATGATCAATTTTGTTTTCTGGAGGCTGCGGGGCTGCAAATGATTTTCGATCAGGCTGGCGTGACACCGGATAAGCGCGTTGCGACCTATTGCGGCGGTGGGATCGCGGCGTCCATACCAATATTGGCCTTAGCGCTGCTGGGACGAACCGAGGGCATCAAACTTTATGATCGGAGTTTGTCGGAGTGGGCGGCGCAGGATGATTGGCCAATGACCATCACAAACGACGAGTAGGTCAGGCGGATAGCCGCTCGGCGGGTCAATCCGCGACGCAACTGGGTTGAACGGGTCGTTGATCAAAAGGGCCTGTGTGCTAGTGTGTTGAGGCAAAGCATTTCATTTTGGAGTCGATGCCCATGCAAACTGCTGCAGGGGGTGAAACCAAGGGTTTATCTAAGCGCGTATTAGCGTCTTACGGCGCGCCGGCTTTCCCTTTGGCGTTAGTGGGCCTGCCCATGGCGGTTTATCTGCCGGCGGTCTACGCCGACCCCGATGGCTTTGGTTTGACTTTGGGCGCGGTTGGCTTGCTCCTTACTTTAAGTCGACTAACGGATGTGATTACCGACCCGGTCATCGGCTTTCTGTCGGATAAACTGCAAACCCGGTGGGGGCGTCGCAAACCTTTTATCCTCATCGGCACGCCGATCTACGCGCTCGGTATTTGGTTGTTGTTTGTGCCGCCCATTGAATTTGAGCCAATGGATTTTCTGGGTTTTCGTTTTAGCTCGGGCTATCCCTACTTGTTTTTCACTGTGACCTTGGTTTATCTCGGCGCCACGATAAAAGATCTTCCTTATGTGGCCTGGGGCGCGGAGCTATCCCAGAACTACAACGAGCGCACCCTGGTCACCTCTTGGCGCGAAGGGTTCGCCGTGGCGGGGTCGTTGTTGTCTGCGTTTACGCCCGCTCTACTATTGTTTGCGGGCTATGTTAAGCCGACCGATGCGGTTTTCTTTCTCTCTGTCTTGATGTGCATCGTGATGCCGATCGTGGTTCTGAATGCCGTTCTGGTTGTGCCAGAATATCCAGTGGTCCTGCCAAAGATTAAGATTCCGTTAAAGCAAAGCCTCAGCGTGGTGATGAGCAATAAGCCCTATATGCGCTTGATCATCATTTTTGTATTTTCAACGCTGGGGGCGGCAATGACCAACAGCTTGAGCTTTTTCTTTGTCAAGCATGTGCTGCTTGCGGGGGATTTGTATGGGCTTTATCTCGCCCCCTATTTTCTCTCACAAATCCTCGCGATCCCCATTTGGTTTGCCTTGTCTCGGCGGGTCGGTAAGCATCGCGCAACAATGCTCGCCATTGGTTGGTACGCAATCTGGTCGTGTTTTATTCCGCTGATCGCATTGGCGCCAGACACTTGGTTTGATGCCTTTGAGATTCCCCTCGTGCTGCGTTTTTTGCCAGAACACTGGCACGCAGCGATTGTCCTGCGGTTTGAGGGCATGGAGACGGGCAAATTCCTGTTTTTTATTTTCGTGATGTGTTTGAAAGGTTCGGCTATTGGCGCCTTGGCCGCGTTGCCTGCGGCCATGGCAGCCGATGTGATCGACCTTGATACCCTCAAAACCGGCGAGAAACGTGCCGGTGCCTACTTCTCTATTTGGAGTATGACGCGCAAGGCGTCCTATGCGGTGGGGATCACGGTCGGGACTGGCGCGGCCGTAATCTTTGGATTTGATTCCTTAGCAGACCCGGTTAACAACCCTAACTCGGATGCATCGCTGCTCTGGCTTGCCTGCCTTTATTCGGTGGTGCCTGCGGTGTTTAAGTTTGTTGCCATGCCGCTACTTTGGAACTATCCGCTGACAGAAGCCCATTTGACCGACATTCAGCGTGAAATTCAGTCGAAGTCTGCGTCGAGCATCATGCCAAAAACCGGTTGAGGATTTTCAACTAGACTGAGGTAGTCGGTAATAATAGCGTTGGCTTGGTTGCGGTCGTCTGGCAGCAGGTAAGGACTATCGATGCCAATCACAGGCATCGATGCTGCTTTTGCCGCGAGAAAGCCGGTTAGGGCATCTTCGAATACCAAGCAATCCTCGCTCCGAACGCCTAGTTTTTCGGCGGTTTTCAGGAAAATTTCTGGCGCGGGCTTGCTGGCTTGCACTTCGTCTCCGCAGAGGGTGATGTCGACCGCCTGCAGCCACGGTTTGGTTGAACGTTTGAGTTCAAATAGGGTTCGACTTGCGCTCGTTGCAATGCCGAAGGCAACACCGCGCTCGGTCAAATAGGCGAGGAATGCTTCGGCGCCGGCGATCGGTTCGGCATTGGGGAACAGTGAATTTAAATAAAGGGCTCGTTGCGCAAGGAATTCGGCTGGGGACAGCGAAAGTTCAAAGTGGTTAACGGTCATGGCTGCCGACTCTAAGGCCTGTCTGCCCACGATCGTCCGTTTGAATTCAAGCGTGAAGGTTTTACCAAGAGGATCCAGTACCTTCTGGGTTGCAAGGGTGTAAAGTGGCTCGGTATCGAGCAACGTGCCATCCAAGTCGAAGAGAATGGCTTTGGGCTCAAAACGGACCGGCATAGTGTGACTCCTGGCGTGAATACTGCCGCAGTTTGTGTTGAGGCGCCCGTCGGCGAGCGGGGGCGCAGCGGCAGTTGATTGGTTGACGCCATTGTACCCATCCGATTGTGCACGGGGAACGTTTTTAGCCGTAATGGCGCTTGGTGTCCTGGCATTGAGAACACCTGATACGGCGACGCGGAAGCGTCGCCGTATCAGGCGGACAGTTGCCGCCCCCCCCGCCTGACCGATGAGCCAGGCTCGGGGCACAATTTTTACCGGATGCACTGCGCAAAAAATCAGCCCGGGAAAGGGGCTCAAATTTTGATTTTTGTGGTCTGTATGGTCGGGCGGTAACGAACGTTATGATGTTCGAGGGGCCTTGATTATATGATGCTTGCCGCCACAATATTGATGGCACAAAACGATTGATGGAATAAAGGAGAGCGTCTTGATTGAGGTTCAAAATCTGACGAAGCAGTTTGGATCGATGACGGTGGTCAAGGATCTAAGCTCTGGCAATTGGGAACTGTACACCTTGATTGGCCCCAATGGGGCGGGTAAATCTACAACCATGAAAATGATTACTGGGTTTTTAACGCCGTCTAATGGGACGGTCAGCATTCATGGTTTTGATATTTCGAGTCAGCGCCAGGCGGCTCAGGCGTCGATGGGTTACCTGCCGGAGGGCGCGCCCTGTTACGAGGATATGACCGTGTCTTCGTTTTTGCGGTTCATCGCAGAAATCAGAGGCGCTCGGGGTGCTTTGATCAAGCAGTGGGTGGACCGAGTCACCGAGACGGTATCGTTATCCGATGTTGTTCATCAGCGTATTGAAACCTTATCAAAGGGTTATAAACGTCGATTAGGGCTCGCCCAGGCCTTGATTCATGATCCGAGTATTTTAATCTTAGATGAACCAACGGATGGGCTCGACCCAAACCAAAAACACCAGGTTCGGCAAATGATTTTGGATCTCTCTGATCAAAAGATCGTGATTATCTCGACCCATATCTTGGAAGAAGTCTCAGCAGTCTGCTCAAGGGCGATGATTATCAATGCCGGCGAGATTGTGCTGGACGATACGCCCGAAGGACTTTGCCAACGGGCCGAGGGACACCGCTCGGTCAGTTTGCGCGTTGCCGGCGTGGGTGATGAAACGCTTAGCAATGCCTGCGGGCAACTGCCGCAATGCGGGCGAGTGGTGCCGGTAGCCGGCGGTGGGGTATTGGTTTACCCCGCAGAGCCATCGGTCGACCCGCTGGCTGCGTTGCGGGAAATGATCAACGCCAATAACTGGCAGGTCGAATGGCTACAACAACATCAGGGCCAATTGGACGAAGTCTTTCGTGGGGTAACTGGAGGACGTCTGCAATGAAAAACGTAACCATCATTTTAAAGCGCGAGTTTGCAAGCTACTTTACGACACCCGTCGCCTATGTCTTTATATTGGTATTTTTAGTTTTATCCAGCGCCTTTACGTTTTACCTCGGTCAATTCTATGAACGAGGGCAGGCCGACCTTTTGCCTTTCTTTAACTTTCATCCTTGGTTGTACTTGTTTTTGGTGCCGGCGGTGTCGATGGGGCTTTGGTCCGAAGAGCGAGCATCCGGTTCGATCGAACTGTTGTTAACCTTACCGATTACGTTATGGGACGCGATTCTCGGGAAGTTTTTGGCGGCATGGTTCTTCACAGGGTTGGCGCTGCTGGGGACCTTCCCCTTATGGCTGTCGGTTAATTACCTCGGGGAGCCCGATAATGGCGCTATCGCGGCAAGCTATGTTGGGAGTTGGTTTATGGCAGGTGCTTTTTTAGCCGTGGGGTGTTGTTTGTCCGCGCTGACTAAAAGCCAAATTATTGCCTTTATTCTCACCGGCACCGTCTGCTTATTGTTGGTCCTGGCTGGTTTTCCGTTGGTGCTTAACTTCTTTCAGGATTGGGTGCCAGCGCTCGTCTTAGATTTGATCGCAGGGCTCAGCATCATCGCGCACTTTATGGCGATCTCGAAAGGCGTTTTAGCCTTGGTCGATGTGGTTTATTTCGTCGCGATGATGGCGCTTTGGTTGTATTTGACTCGGCTGGTGCTGCAAGCCAAGTCCGCAGATTAAGGGGGGGTTATGAACTTAAATGTAAAACGATTATCGTCCGCTGGCATCGCGGTTGTGGCCTTTGCGGTTGTCCTGTTGTTCAGCGGTGCGTTCTTCCAAGGGCTTCGGCTGGATATGACGGAACAAAAGCTGTTTACTTTATCCAGCGGCAGTGCGCGCATCATTGAATCCATCGAAGAACCCATTCATCTGTATTACTTTTTTTCTCAAGAAAGCAGTCGCGAATTAACCCAACTGAGAACCTATGCTGATCGAGTTGAGGCGCTGCTTGACGAATATGTGTCGTTGAGCGGCGGTAATTTGATACTGACCCAGATCGACCCCGTGCCATTTTCTGAAGCCGAGGATGAAGCCGATGGATTCGGTCTTCAAAAGGTTCCAGTCGGCAGCGCCGGCGACGTGTTGTATTTCGGGTTAGTGGGCAGCAATGCGTTGGACAACACGGAGGTCATTGGGTTTTTTCAGCCGGATAAAGAAACCTTTTTAGAGTATGAAATAAGCCAGCTATTGTTTCGGCTGATTCATACAGAGAAACCAAAGATTGGTTTAATGTCGTCTCTGACCGTCCGAGACCGAATCAATCCTGAAACGTTCAGGTCAGAGCCAGGCTGGCAAGCGATAAGTGAGCTCGAGCGAAACTTCGAGGTTGTTGAAATTGCCGCCGAGGCCGAGACCATTGATCCAGAGGTGACGCTGCTGTTAATGATCCATCCCAAATCTTTGTCAGAGACGCGGCAAGAAGCCATTCGTGGGTTCTTAGCGCGGGAGGGTGCACTCATTGCTTTTGTTGATCCGCTGGCTGAGATGGACCAGGCGGGCGGGTCACCGATGATGCCGACGCTGCCGCAAGGCCGACACTCGGATCTGAATTGGTTAACTGAGGATTGGGGGATCTCCGTGCGCGCCGAGTCCATTTTGGGCGACCCTCAGTTGGCGCTGAGTGTGACCGGTCAAAATGGGACGCCTACCCGTCACCTAGGGATCTTGGGTTTGGGGCCGGCTGAAATGAATCCCTTGGCGGTGCCAACCAACAGTTTAGAAAGCATTAATGTTGCGAGCGCAGGGCTCATCGACGTTTTCGAGCCCAAGCTTACGGTGACGCCGCTGTTATCGTCGTCGAATTATGCGGCCGGTATGGATGCGGCGCAGTTTCAGTTTTTGCAGGATCCAAGTGACCTTCAAAAGACCTTTGTACCAGGTAGTGAGGTCGTGTCGATTGCCGTGGCACTCAGTGGTGCCTTGCCGGCCGCAATGGTCCTTGCTGACCCTGCCGCGGGTGATGCGCCCATTGGTATCAACCTCATTTTAGTCAGTGACACGGATGTGCTGTCAGACCGACTTTGGGTGCAAGTGCAAAACTTTTTTGGGCAACCCATTGCCACGGCTTGGGCTGACAATGGCAGTTTCTTGCTGAACGCGGTTGAGCATCTCGTGGGCAGTAATGATTTGATTAGTATTCGCAGTCGGGGGCGCTATACCCGGCCCTTTGATGTGGTTCAGGATTTAAAGCGCGAAGCCGAAGCGCGTTATTTGCAGAGCGCGGAACTTTTGCAACTTGAACTTGCAGAAACCGAGCAACGCCTGGTTGAACTCGAAGGGCAAAAAACGACGGATGGCTTACTCACCTTGAGTCCGGAGCAGGCCTTAGCCCTTGAAGACTTTCAAGACCGTAAATTGAGTATTCGGAAACAACTTCGTGAAGTTCGGCATGGGTTGGATCGGGATATCCAGGGTCTGGGCGCTAATCTAAAACTACTGAACATCGCCATCCTGCCGATTTTTTTGACCGTGTTGCTCGGGCTCTGCGTTGGTTTGCGAAGTAAAAGCGTTAGGAATAAATTCGATGCGCATTAAATTCTTAGTTGTAGGCCTGCTGTTAGCGATGGGTATTGCCGTTGCCATGGATCAACGCGATGGGTTTGAGGCACCGATAGCGAGCTGGCTTTATCCTGGCCTGTCGGAAAGCCTGACGTCGGTAACGGGGGTACGGATCGCTCGGGCTGGCCAAGGCGTAGAGCTCGTCTATGAAGACGGGCAGTGGGTGGTTGCGCAGCGATTCAATTACCCTCTGAATCAAAAGCAGTTGTCCCGATTATTGAATCAGCTTGGCGACGCCCGTCTTGTCGAGAAAAAGACCGCGCTGGCGAAACACCATGGGCGTTTAGGGTTGCTTTCGGGGCTCAAAGACCCCGCGCCCATGATTACCGTGCAGCGTGACCCAGCGCTGGCGCCGGTTTTAATCGGGCAACAAGCCAGTGCTCGGCAGGCAACCTTTGTCCGCTTCCAAGCAGATGACCAAGTTTGGCTCATCGACCAAGCCCTTGATGTCAGTGCCGCGCCTGCCGATTGGCTTGATCCGAGTCTGCTCAACCTGACCGACGCAATGATCGAGCAGATTGATATCGACAGCCCCGTTGATTCAGGCTATCGGGTGACTCGGGATGATGGCGGCAATTGGGTCTTAGCGACGCGCCCTGAGGGGCGATCGCTGCGGTATGAAACGGCCTTAACGCCGCTCACAACCACCGTGGGACAATTGCAGCTAATGGATGTCGCAGAACATGATCCTGCACGTTGGGCGGCAGGGGCGGCCACCGCGGTGTACCACTTAACCTCGGATGACCGTTTGGTCTTGAAAACGGTGTTGGCAACGGGCGAATATTGGCTGCGGATCCTGATTGAGACAGATGAGGCAGATGAGACAGATGAAGCAGGTGGGGCCGATAGTGCTTTGCAGCCGGGTCTGGATCAAATCTTGAGCCCGAGTCGCGAGGCGCTCAATCGATTCGATTTTAAGATCGCGAAACGTAATTTTGACGATTTGAACCGATCGCTCGAAAGTTTTTTAAAACCTAAGGCTGCGGAAGGGATTGATGACTGACGACTTATTAACAACCGAGCGCTTGGGTGATGTTTTAATCCTCACCTTAAACCGTCCGAGTGCGTTGAACGCGCTCAACCCGCCGTTGATGTTGGCGATCGAAGCCTTTGGTCGAGCGATGCTTGAAGATCCTGCCAGAGTCCTGGTCATTCGGGGTGCTGGGCGTCATTTCTGCGCTGGCGCCGATCTAAAAGCGAAAGCGTCTGACGCGTCGTTGGTGCAACGAAGGCGGAATGCGCAGCTCGGTGGTCGTATGCTGAGGGCCATCATTGATATTCCCCAGGTGACCATCGCCGCCGTGCAGGGCGCCGCGCTGGGCGGTGGGCTCTGTATTCCGACGGCCTGCGATTTCAGGATTGCCGCCGACACCGCGATTGGGGGCTATCCGGAAGTGAACTTGGGTATGAATTTAATGTGGCAATCCGTTGGGCTCTGCACCCGGTTGGTGGGAGCTGCCCGGGCGAAGCGGATGATTATGTTGGGCGAGCGATTTGACGCGCAAACACTGGTGAACTGGGGTCTGTGGGATGAAGCGGTGCCGGAAGATCAACTCATGGAGCGCGCGCTGGCGCTGGCCAAGACGTATGCCGAGCAACCGCCAATTGCCGTTCAGATGATCAAACAGACCATCAATCAGATTTCAGGCGCCTTGGACCAAGCCATCTTGCACATGGATGCGGATCAGAATTTATTAACCGGCAGTAGTCAGGATCGAGCCCTGGCCATTCAGGGTTTTTTGGCATCAAAGCCCACCGAATTCACAGGGGACTAATCGAGCTCGATGATCACCAGATCCTGATCTTCATCAACGGCCTCACCTTCGGCAACCAAGATGGCTTTGATTCTGCCGGAAACGGAGCTCTCGACAGGAATCTCCATCTTCATGGATTCCAAGATCATGAGTTCTGATTCCAGCTGGACGACATCGCCCTCTGCAACCAAAATCTTCCAAACCGTACCGGTAATTTCTGATTTGATCTGTTCAGTGGTCATCAAAAGATCCTATTATTGATCAAACATGATGATGTGTCGGGCTTCTTCACCGCTCTTGAGCGCATTCAGCGCCGTATTAACGTCTTCTAATTTGATGTGCTTTGAGATCATTTGGTCTAGGTGCAGCTTACCCCCGAGGTAAAAATCGACAAAGCGAGGCATATCGACTCTGAATCGATTTGACCCCATGTTAGAGCCTTGTATTTTCTTCTCCATCAAGAAGTCAACGCCATGCAGTTCAACCATCGTGCCAACCGGAATCATCCCGATAATGGTTGCGGTGCCGCCGCTGCACAACATTTGAAAGGCTTGCTCGGCCGTGGCTTTTAAACCAATGGCTTCGAAGGTGTAGTCGCATCCGCCTTTGGTGAGTTCGATCACCTCTCCGACGGCATTGCCTGAGCGCGCATTAATGGTGTGGGTTGCGCCAACCGCTTTAGCCAATTCTAGTTTGCTGTCGACCATGTCAATGGCAATCACCATGGAGGCGCCAGCAATCGCGGCGCCATTAATCGCGGCAAGTCCGACGCCGCCGCAACCAATTACGGCGACAATTGATCCGGGTTCTACGCCCGCTGTATGAAAAACAGCGCCCACACCGGTGGTTGTGGAGCAGCCAATGAGTGCGGCTCTGTCCATCGGCATATCTTCTCGAACCTTAACTAGGGCATGCTCGTGGATCAGCATGAGCTCGGCGAACGACGATAGGTTCAAGAATTGGTGGACGGTTTGTCCGCCAATACTCAACCGAGATTCCTCTTCGGCGGTCCGTGAGACTTCGGGACTCTGACAAAGGGATAAATGACCCGTCAGGCATTTATTGCAGTGACCGCAAAACGCTGACAAGCAGGTAATGACGTGATCGCCCTTTTTGACATAGGTCACATCTTTACCGACTTCTTCAACGACACCGGCACTCTCATGGCCTAAAATAGTCGGCAGCATATAAGGGTAAGAGCCGTCTAAAAAATGCAGATCGCTGTGACACACGCCGGCCGCGATGGGCCGAACCAGGACTTCTCTCGGGCCCGGTTTTGAGATTTGAACTTCTTCTATCTCCATGGGCTGATTTTGTGCTCTCAATACGGCTGCTTTCATGATGGGTCCCTAGAGTGAATGACAAACGAGATTTAAAATTACCACAAAATTAAGGCCATGCGGGATGAAAATTGAGAAGTTTAAAGCCGTGGTCAGGAGGGTCGATGCAGGAGATTGTTGTTGCGCTCGGTAGTAACCTTGGTCGGCCGGATCTGAATGTCTCAAGGGCCATGGCGCGTCTAGCGCAACAATTTCCGGAGGGCTTTAGTGCCTCGTCGATCTATCGCACGGACCCGGTGGATATGGCGGCAGGCGCGACGGACTTCGCGAACGCTGTTGTCGTGTTTCAAAGCTTGCTGGCGCCTGAAACCTTGCTCTTGATGCTGCAGGCGCTTGAGGCCGAGTTTGGTCGCCCAAAGGACCACGGTAAAAATACAGCCCGGACCCTGGATCTGGATTTAATCGCGGTGGGGACCCAGCAGTTGTCGACGCCGGCGCTAACCTTGCCCCATCCAAGGGTCTTGGATCGACGATTCGTTCTGCAGCCGCTGGAAGAAATCGAGCCGTTTTTTCGGTTTCCTGGCGTGAACGAGACCTTGCGCACACTGATCCAGCGAGCGCCCGCTCTGGACCTAGACCTTTGGCGCTAAATGATCTGCGACGGATGATCCTGCCAATACGGCGCTCGGAGTTTTGCTTTGTAGAGTTTGCCAGTGGGGTGTCTGGGTAGGGATTCGATGAATTCGATGCTTTTGGGGCATTTAATATGCGACAGGTTGGCGCGACAAAATGCAATCAGGCTTTGCGCCAGCGCGTCCGGCGCTTGGCTTTTGTGTGACGGGTTGCATTCAACCACGGCTTTCACGGCTTCACCGAAATCCGCATCGGGAACACCAAAGACCGCGGCATCGAGCACGGCCTCATGACTGATCAGCAGATCTTCGATCTCCTGCGGGTAGATGTTGACGCCACCGGAGATGATCATGAAGGACTTTCGATCCTTCAAATACAAGTAGCCAGCATCATCTAGATACCCCACATCACCGAGCGTGGTCCAGCCTTGGGGTGATTTAGCGGCAGCGGTTTTGGCCGCATCCTTGAAATAGCTGAAATCGGTGCCGTTTTCAAAATAGACGGCGCCGATGGCGCCGGCGGGCAAGATATTATAATCATCATCTAAAATGCGGAGCGTGCCGTGAAAGGCGCGGCCGACACTGCCGGGGTGCCTGAGCGACTCTTCGCTGGTAATGGCGGTTGATCCGTTCGACTCAGTGCCTGAGTAGTATTCATAAAGAATGTTTCCCCACCAGGCAATCATTGCCTGCTTGACATCAACCGGGCAGGGCGCTGCTGCGTGGATTGCATACTGAAGGCTACTGAGATCCGCACTGTCGCGAGCTGATTGGGGAAGCGCCAGCAATCGGTTGAACATGGTTGGGACCCATTGGCTGTGGGTGATCTGATGTTGTTCAATCAGTTTTAGCGCCTGCTCAGCGTCGAATTTCTGCATGATAACCGCCGTGCCACCCAGGCGAGAGACCATCAGGTTGTACCGCAAAGGTGCTGAGTGGTAGAGCGGGGCGGTGGAGAGATATTTTGTATTGTCATCAACCCCATGCATTGCAATGCGTTTTGCAATCAGTTCCGACACGGTGCCCACCGGGGATAAGGCAAGGTCAAACCGCACGCCTTTCGGAAGACCGGTGGTGCCGGATGAGTAAATCATCTCAGCGCCTTCCCGCGCATCGGCTTGAGGCGTAACCGGAAAGTCTGAAATTGCGTCCGCCCAGTTCAGATTCGGACCCTCATCCAGGGTTACAACGGTCAAATGCGGCGGCAGGGTTAAGGTAGTTTGATCCAGCACCGATTGCTTGGTGAACAAGACTCGGGCGTCGCAGTTCCCAAGGATGTAATTGACTTCCACGGCCTGAAAAAAAGTGCTGACCGGGGTGAAGTACAATCCTGAGCGTTGTGCCGCCCAAGCAATGGTTAAAAATCGAAGGTCATTGTCCAGAAGAATCGCGATACCATCTCGGTGCTTCAGGCCAATGCTGGATAAGAAATGGGCGGTTTGGTTGGACTGCTGATCCAGTTGCCGATAGGTGGTCTGTTGTTGACCATCCGCTGAGATAAAAGCGAGCTTATCCGGACGCAGCTGATTGTGGAGGCCTGGGTGCATCGATTGCGATTAGTCTTTGCCGCTGCCTTTTGGGTTAAAGGCGGGCATCGGGAAGGGTGCGATATTGCCCTTGGCCTCGGAGATTTTGCCGACCCCTTCTTTTGCAACTTCGTCGATTCGGACGATGGAATGCATCGGCAGGTAGCTGCGTTTTACGCCATCAAATTCTGCCTTCAATTTTTCTTCGCTGGGGTCAACCAACATACCGGAGCGCTCCCCAAAAATCAGTTCCTCGATCTCAATAAAACCGTAAAGGTCTGATTGGTAGATTTGACGGGCAAAGATTTCGAAGATTTGCCCCTGATTATAGAAAATTACTTTGTAAGTGGGGTAGCTAGGCATAATTTGGACGCTCAATATTTCAATAGACCGGTGGTGTAAAGCAAGGCCTTTGCGCTGGCAGTATAGCGCGAACCTAGGTCAAATATCAGGTCTGGCAGGGGATTTTTCAAGGCGCTAGTTGTTCTAACCTGTCCGGAATATAATGCCTGACCCAATCAAGCGTGGCACGAGACTTTGAGCAGTCAACCCAAATTATTTATCAAGACCCATGGCTGTCAGATGAACGAGTACGATTCATCTAAAATGGCTGATTTATTGCGAGCAACCGAAGGTTATGTCCTCACCGACATTGAGTCTGAAGCAGACTTGTTGTTGCTTAATACCTGCTCCATTCGAGAGAAGGCCCAGGAAAAGGTCTTCCATCAATTGGGTCGATGGAAAAAATTGAAGGCGGCCAAGCCGTCGCTCAAAATTGGCGTCGGCGGTTGCGTTGCCAGTCAAGAAGGCCAAGCAATCCAAGTCAGAGCGCCTTATGTCGATTTGATTTTTGGCCCACAAACACTCCACCGCCTACCGGCGATGCTCAAGACGCATCGAGAAAGCGCGCAAGCGGTCATTGATGTGAGCTTCCCGGAGATTGAAAAATTTGATCGACTGCCGGAACCGTCTGTGGATGGCCCTTCAGCGTTCGTCTCGATAATGGAAGGTTGTAGTAAATACTGCACGTTCTGCGTTGTGCCGTACACACGCGGTGAGGAAGTCAGCCGCCCTTTGATCGATGTTGTTCGTGAAGTCGTTCAGCTTTCTGAAAAAGGGGTGCGGGAAGTCAATTTATTGGGTCAAAACGTCAATGCCTATCGCGGCAAGCTACAAGGCGAGCAATTTGCTGATTTGGCCTACTTGATTGCAACGGTCGCGGCGATCCCGGGGATCGATCGGATCCGCTATACGACATCTCATCCGATGGAATTTACCGACAGTTTGATTGATCTTTATGCCGAAGTGCCGGAGTTGGTCAGTCACCTACATTTGCCGGTTCAAAGTGGCTCAGATCGTATTCTGGCCCGGATGAAGCGGGGGCATACCGTCTTGGAATATAAATCCAAAATCCGGCGCCTTAGAGCAATACGCCCGGATATCAGCTTGTCATCAGACTTCATTATTGGCTTTCCAGGGGAAACCGATGCGGATTTCGCAGGCACTATGGCCTTGATAGAAGAGCTTGGCTTTGATCACTCTTTTAGTTTTATCTTTAGCGCAAGACCCGGAACCCCTGCGGCTGAGCTTCCGGACGAAACGCCAATGGCGGTTAAAAAAGAGCGATTGAGCGTGCTTCAGGCGCGGATTCTGCAGAACGCCATGCTGATTAGTCGGCGCATGGTGGGGTCTGAGCAGGTGGTGTTGGTGACTGGGGTGTCTAAAAAAGATCCGGGGCAGCTACAAGGCCGAACCGAAAATAATCGGGTGGTGAATTTTAGATCGAATGATGCGGCGCTGATTGGTGGCTTCAGTCGGGTCGATATTACAGAGGCATTGCCCAACTCCCTCCGCGGGGTATGGCTTAGCGCGGTTGATACAGGAGTGATCTGTTGAGCATCAAACCGGTTCCGGAATCCAATATTGATGCGGTTGTTGTGAAAACCCTCAAGCTTGAACCCGATAATTCCGAGCATTTGTCCGCTTTGTGCGGACCTTTTGATAAGAATCTTAGGCAGATCGAATCACGCTTAGGCATAAGGATTAAGAATCGCGGTCACGAGTTCGAGGTTCAAGGCAACAAAAAGACGGTGGGGGCAAGTCTTGAGCTGCTCAAACAGTTATACCGAGAAGTGGTTAGTAGCGGTGAACTGAGTCCGGAAACGCTCCATTTGTACCTGCAGGAGTCGGGCATTGAGGCCATTACCGTGGGCCAAGATCAAACCGTTCAACTGATCAAGACCCGGAAGAAATCGATTAAACCTCGGGGCGACAATCAAAATGTGTATGTCAATGCAATCCGAACCCATGATATTAACTTTGGTATCGGCCCTGCTGGAACAGGGAAAACATATTTAGCGGTAGCCGTTGGGGTCAATATGCTCATGGCAGGAAAGGTAGATAAAATTATACTAAGTAGGCCAGCAGTAGAAGCTGGTGAAAGATTAGGGTTCCTGCCGGGTGATTTGAGCCAGAAGATCGACCCGTACCTGAGACCGTTGTATGACGCGCTGTATGAACTGTTTGGTTTTGAGCGGGTCGAGAAGTTAATCGAGAAGGGTTTCATCGAAGTTGCGCCGCTGGCCTATATGCGTGGTCGTACGCTAAACAATGCCTTTATTATTCTTGATGAAAGTCAAAATACAACCGTGGAGCAAATGAAAATGTTCTTAACCCGAATCGGTTTTGGCTCGACGGTGGTGGTGACGGGTGATGTTACACAGGTGGATCTGCCGCTTCGAACTCAGTCCGGGCTCAAACATGTGATGCGGGTATTGGATGGCGTCAAAGGCTTGTCCTTTACGCACTTCTCTTCCCGAGACGTTGTACGACATCCTTTGGTACAAAGAATTGTCGAGGCCTATCAAGCCTTTGAAGATCGCGATTAAACCGCGGCTAGGTTCTGAGTATGATGCCCCTTCAAATCGATTTTCAGCAAACGCAAATGTGCCCAGAGAGTATTCCCTTTGAGGCGGCAACGCCCTCAATTCAAACTATGGCGGCTTTGGCTTGGCAGCAAGCAAGGGGCTTGGCTCTGAATTTTCCGCAAGCGCAAGGTTTAAGAGTTTGCATCCGTTTTGTTGATCCGAATGAGTCCCGGACTTTAAATCAAAGCTACCGCTTCCGGGATGACGCAACAAATGTGTTGTCGTTTACAACGGCCATGCTGGATGAAGCGGGTTGTCTTGATCTCGGAGATTTGGTCATCTGCGCAGATCGTTTGGTGGGTGAGGCCGCAGACCAAGGTAAATCGGTAAGTGATCACTTTTTACATTTAGTCTTGCATGGCATTCTGCACCTGATTGGGTATGATCACGAGATCGAGGCCGATGCATTGGAAATGGAATCGCTGGAAGTTGCTTTGTTAACCGAAATTGGCGTTCAAGATCCGTATGAGGTAATGGTCGATGAGTGAAAGCGATTCGAAAAGTGAAAAGAGCCGCTCCTGGTTAGAACGCTTATCGATGGCGTTGACCGGTGAACCCAGCAGCCGAGCCGAGTTGCTCGAAGTATTGCGTGCCTCTGAGCAACGCGAACTGCTGGATGCGGAGGCGTTGTCGATTATTGAAGGCGCACTCACGGTATCTGATATGCAGGCGGGTGAAATAATGATTCCCCGTTCTCAGATGACGATCGTACGACTGGATATGTCACCGGAGGAATTTTTACCTGTCATCATTGAGTCTGGACACTCCCGTTTCCCTGTCTTGGGTGATGGCCCTGATGATGTTGTTGGCATTTTGATGGCGAAAGATTTGTTACCGCTTGCCTTACAGGATCGGCAAGCAAAATTTAACATGCGAGATTTACTGCGGCCTTGTACTGCGATACCTGAAAGTAAACGGGTTAATGTCTTGCTACAGGATTTTCGTTCCAGGATCAACTGTTGCTTGATAGCATGGACGAATGGAATATGACACACCATACCGAGTCGGGTCTGCTGGAAAGAATACGCGAGCAGGGCGTCAGTGAATCTGAGGCTGAGAGAACGACACTCGACTTCATCAAACAGCATGTTGATCCGCGTTGCTCGCCACTCTGCGGCAATACGATTGGCCAGGATAGGCGATTCTTGCATCGCTATATGAATGAGATCGAACGGTGGTTTGATGATGAATCGAATTGGCCGGCTGCCGAATCGTGATGATCAGGTGGTCATCGAAGGCTTTGAGTTCAGGGTACTCAATGCGGACAATCGGAGGATCCATTTGCTCCAGGTTGCTCGTCGCAGCACAGACTAAGTTGACGGCGCTCGGGTTTAAGACCGCTTGGCTCGTTTGCGTGCTGGCCGGCGGTTTGATGGTTGGCAGTTTTGCACCCAGCGGATATTGGCTACTGTCGTTGATCAGTCTCGTGGTGTTTTGTGCCGTCAGTTCTGGCTTTGTTGGCCATCGACTTGCAGCCCTGCACTATGGGTTTGCCCTCGGGCTCTTTAGCGTCGGTGTTGCTTGGATCTTCGTTAGCATTCATACCTATGGCGGCGCCTCGAGCCTGCTTGCGGGCAGTCTGACTGGACTGTTTATCCTGCTTTGGTCTTTGACCTTTATTCCCCAAGGATATTTATTGTCCAGCTTGCGAGCCCGCGGCGGGTTGTCGTTTGCGCCATGGTTGGCCGTGACCTGGGTCCTCGGCGAGTGGTTTCGGGGCTGGTTCTTGACGGGCTTTCCTTGGCTTTACGTGGGTTACGGCCACACTCAGACCTGGGCGGGACATTGGGCCCCGATTGGCGGCGTGCTCTTGGTGAGCTTTGTGGTGGTGCTCCTGGCGGAGCTTTTGGTTCAGCAATGGCGTACGCCCAATCGCTGGATACCGATGATTGTCACCGTCTTGCTGATCGGGTCGGTGAGCGTTGGCACCTTGGAATTCGTTGACCGAGCGGGCTCACTTAGGGTGGCAGGGATTCAAGCCAATCTCGATCAGCACACGAAGTGGCAACCGGATCAGTTCAATCGCAATCTCACGGCGCATACCCAGCTGATGGTTGATTTGCCTGAAGTCGATTTGGTGGTGTGGTCGGAAGCGTCCTTCACACGCTTTGCGCACCAGGGGCAAGCCTCGATCGAGGCCCTGAATAATTGGGCGAATCAGGCCGGGGTCGGGTTGATTATTGGGTTGCCGATAGCCGATGAGACCGGCTATTACAACGGCGTTCGAGGCCTGGGGCTTGCTCAGGGTCAATATTTGAAGCGGCATCTCGTGCCCTTCGGCGAATTTGTACCGATGGCGTCGGTCTTGCGCGGGCTGATCACTTTTTTCGACTTGCCAATGTCTAGGAATCAACCGGGTCCCGCGGTGCAAACGCCGATTCGGTTGGGTTCGCGTGAACTGTCTTTGTCGATTTGCTATGAGATTACCGATGCAGAGCTGGTGCGGGGTACCGCTTACGACCCAGCGCTTTTGATTACGGTGAGCAACGACACATGGTTTGGTTCATCGATTGGGCCGGAACAGCATTTACAGATCGCCTCAATGCGCGCAGCAGAGTTGGCGCGCTCGCTGGTTCGGGTCACGAATAATGGGGTCACCGCGCTGATCTCTCATCAGGGCGCCGTGCTGACGCGGTTACCGAAAGGTGAACCTGGCGTAATGGTGCAGACCGTCGCTTTGTTCACGGGGCAGACGCCCTACGGCCGGTTTGGTCAATCGCCGCTTATAGCCGCTTTGTTTGCCCTGATCTGTGCCGCGCTCATTCGGGCCCGTGTTTTAGGTCGCAAGGTTAGCCGTGACTCTGGCGCTTAAGGTAGAATACGCCCACGTTGAATAGGTAAGTGACTATGGCTTGGCAAGATGTACCGGATGCGTATGATCCGCAGGTTCTGGAGGCCGCTGAACAGGCAAGATGGCTGTCGGATGAGACCTATAAAGTTTTAGAAAAACCGGATCAGGAAAAGTTCTACTGCTTGGCGATGTTCCCCTATCCCAGCGGGCACCTCCACATGGGCCATGTGCGGAATTACACGATCGGCGATGTTATTTCACGCTTCCAGCGCATGCTCGGCAAGAATGTTCTGCAGCCTATGGGCTGGGACGCCTTCGGCCTCCCCGCAGAAAATGCGGCAATGAAAAACGACGCCGCGCCCGCAGAATGGACCTACGGCAATATATCGAGCATATGAAAACCCAGCTGGTTCAACTGGGTTTTGGATATGACTGGTCAAGGGAACTAGCAACATGTCATCCAAAATACTATCGCTGGGAGCAATGGTTTTTTATTAAGCTATTTGAAAAGGGCTTGGTTTATAAGAAAAAAGCAGTCGTAAATTGGGATCCGGTGGATCAGACGGTGCTTGCGAACGAGCAGGTGGTCGATGGTAAAGGTTGGCGCTCAGGTGCCCCGGTTGAGCGCCGGCAGCTTTCCCAGTGGTTTGTCAAAATTACAGACTATGCCGAAGAGTTGCTGGGCGAACTCGATCATCTCTCGGGCTGGCCAGAAAAGATTAAGACGATGCAACGTAACTGGATTGGTCGATCCGAAGGCGTCGAGTTAACGTTCCCAATGCCCGACTTTGGGGCATTGCGGTGTACACGACTCGGCCGGATACCCTAATGGGTGTAACCTATTTGGCGGTTGCGCCACAACATCCGATTGCACTGGCCGCAGCAGCATCCAATCCTGCGATTGAGGCCTTCATCCAAGACGCGCAACGCGTGAAAGTTGCCGAAGCAGACATGGCGAAAATGGAGAAGCTCGGCGTCGATTCTGGATACGTGGCCACCCATCCGCTTACCGGTGAAAGCGTCCCGATTTGGGTCGCAAACTTTGTTTTAATGGAATACGGCTCGGGTGCGGTGATGTCCGTGCCAGGGCATGATCAGCGAGATTGGGAGTTTGCTAAAAAGTACGACTTGCCCATCAAACAGGTGATCAAGAGCGCTCTTGGTGACGCATCGATCCTAGATCAGGCCGTGACCGAAAAAAATGAATTAATCGACTCTGGCGAATTTAACGGGTTAGGTTTCGACGCAGCCTTTGCAGCGATCACAACTGCGTTAGAAGCAAAAGGGTTGGGCGCGCGCCGGGTCAACTTTAGGTTACGGGACTGGGGTGTTTCACGGCAGCGATATTGGGGCTGTCCGATCCCGTTCATCCATTGCGAACAATGCGGCCCGGTGCCGGTTCCTGAGCAGGATTTGCCGGTCGTCTTGCCCACGAATATTCAATTTCAAGGTGTTGGGTCACCGCTTAAGACCCTGTCTGAATGGTCAAGTGTGCCCTGTCCAACCTGTGGCGGACCCGGCGAGCGAGAAACCGACACCTTTGATACCTTCATGGAGTCGTCTTGGTATTACGCGCGGTTTATGTCGAGTGATGCCAATACTGCGATGTTGGATGATCGGGCAAACTATTGGGGCCAAGTGGATCACTACGTGGGGGGTGAGGAGCACGCGATTCTGCACCTGCTTTATGCTCGTTTCTATCACAAGGTCATGCGGGACCAGGGTCTGGTGCAAACCAATGAGCCGTTTAAGAACCTGCTGGCCCTGGGGATGGTCTTAAAAGACGGCACTAAGATGTCGAAGTCTGCTGGGGACGCCGGAGACCCTCAGCATCTCTTAGACCAATTTGGCGCAGATGCGGTTCGAATGGCGATGATGTTTGCAGCCCCACCGGAACAAAGTTTTGAGTGGTCCGAAAATGGCGTGGAATCGGCTTATAAATGGTTGCGAACCCGACTTTGGACGACGGTTCAGAACCATATTGCCGAGGGGCCGATGAGCGCCTTTGACCGTAATCGCCTTGATGATGCGGATAAAGGGTTAAGGCGGGCCACGCACGAGACCCTGAGTAAAGCGTTTGACGACTATGGTCGGCGGCTGGCGTTCAATACCGTGGTTGCTGCAGCAATGACCCTCATGAATCATATTAATAAGTTTGACGGGCGTTCGAGCGAGTCGCGAGCCGTTCTCAGCGAGGCCTTAAAAGCCGTTGTCTTGGTGCTTTCGCCCATTACGCCACATATCTCAACCGCATTGTGGCGTTTGCTGACCGGCGAAGAGCTCAGCCGCGCGCAATGGATGGCAACCGACAGCAGTGCGCTGGTGAAGACCTCGATCGAGCTGGTGGTTCAAATCAACGGAAAGTTGCGGGCAAAGCTTGACGTGGCGGCGGATATTGATGAGCCAAGCCTTCGTCAAAGGGTGGCCGAGTTGCCGAACTTAAGTCAGTATTTTGAGGGCAAGCAGATTCGAAAGGTCATTTATGTCCCTCAAAAATTGATCAACTTTGTGGTGAATTGATGCCTTTAATTCAGGCTGTTATCCAAGCGTTCCTGTTACTGATGCTCCTGGGCTGCGGCTATCAATTGAGTCCGCCTTCATCCCTGCAAGGTGTTGCCGTTTCGGTGGGATCAAGCGTTGACCCGGCGGTCTTGCGCTTGCTTCAACTCCCGGTGGGGGCAGGACGGGCCGAGGCCGACTCAGATGCTGCGGCCGGGTTATCCTTAATGTTGCATGAAGAAATCTATCAAAAATTTCCGATTGCAGCGGCGGCCTTTGACGAAACTACCGAGTTTGAAGTGGCGCTGCGGTGGGTCTTTTCAGTTAAGGATGGTGGGGGCGACATTCTGATTGATGCTGAGCGCCTCACTGTGACGGCGCATCTGACAAGGCACAATCAACGCTTGGTCGCCGCCAGCGAAACCGAGGCGGTACTGCAGGCGCAACTGCGCGCTGAATTGGCGCGTCAGCTCCGCGATCGAGTGCAACCTTGGCTCACTGCTCGAGGGTCAAAGTGACTCGCCTTTCAGGTCGCGTTGGGCGTGTCGGGCAGAATCGACTCTGAAAATCTATCCAGAAAAGCTAGCGGCTGAGTTAAAAAAAGGCCTTGCCAGGGTCTACCTCATCTCTGGGGATGAGCCCTTGCTGCGTCAGGAGTTGTGCGATCAGATTCGTCAAGAGGCGCGTTCAGCCGGGTTTATAGAGCGTGATTTGTTTCACGTTGAAACCGGATTTGATTGGCAAGAACTCCACTACAGCACGAACAGCCTGTCTTTGTTTGCCGATAAGAAACTGATCGAAGTGCGCCTGAGCGCGGCAAAACAGCCGGAAAAGGCTGCCAAGGCCCTGGCCGAGCTCGCCGGGGTGGGAGATGATCTGGTCGTGCTTTTGAGTCTGCCGAAGGCGGACGCCACGGTTCAGAAATCAAAATGGTTCAAGGCGCTTGAAGCCATTGGGGTGTTGGTTCAAGTTTGGCCAATTGAGTCAAAAGACCTGCCGCGCTGGATCGAAAATCGATTTAAAAGCAAAGAATTCCGCATTAAACGGGATGCGGTGTTGGCGCTATCGGCCCGGGTGGAAGGCAATTTGTTAGCCGCCGTTCAGGAGGTCGATCGATTAATCCTGTCCGCACCCGCCACCGAGATTAGTCTTGAAATGGTCCAAGCAACCGTCGGTGACCATGCGCGATATGACGTTTATCAGTGGCTGGATGCCGCGCTTGCGGGAAAGGCGGGTCGCTGTTTGCGGGTTCTTAACGGCTTGCAGTCTGAGGGCACCGAGGTCTTGCTCGTGACCGGGGTTCTCACGCGTGAACTTCGCAGTTTGATCGGGATCAAAGAGCAGGCTCGCGCTGGCACGTTAGAGGCGGCGTTGCAAGGCGCGCGCATTTGGCCAAAGCGCAAACCCTTAATCATGAGTGTGCTGCAGCGCTTGAGTCTCGACGAACTTGAGGCCATTCATGGCGCGGTCCGCGCGGTAGATGCCATCGTGAAGGGGGTTGAGATCGGTGAACCCTGGGATGTTATGACCAACATTTCGATGCGATTAGCCGGTCACCGAATTGGCGTGCCCTTTCCGAGTTAACAACACGGGTCAAGCGGCATTCATCGTGAGCCCTGTTTAATTGACGTGGGTCGTGGCTTCAGCGCCCTGATCAAGCAAGGTAATCCTAGATCCCTGAATCTCAAAAATGGTAATGCTGCCATTGTCTGGGCGACAAACCGAGACCTCATCGCGCTGGGTGGCGTAGGCAACCATGGCATTGATGGCAACGAAATGTGAAAAAATCACCGTGTCTTCGGTGCACGCCATAAAACATTGAGCCATGTGATCTCGCCATTGCTGTAGGGCATCGGACTGCTCAGACCAATGACCCTGCATTACGGCTTGGAGCCAAGTGCCGCGATCTTCAAGGCGGATGCCTTGGCTGGGCACCTCGGCCACCCTGGCATCAATTCTCACAGCTTGTTTGAGTTGCTCGGCCAGCGGCTCTGCGGTTTCCTGTGCGCGCTTTAAGGGACTCGACAGCAGCAGCAGGGGCGTGTGGGCCCTAAGCGTGCTCGCCGCTTGCGCTGCCTGGGCGCGGCCTAGGTCATCTAGCCCGGGGTCTCGGTCGGTCGTAAAGTTGGCAGCGGCTCGGCCATGGCGAACCATATAAACCTTTGGCATGGTAAGGCTCCCTAATCAATGACACTTATGGTAGCAGAGTTAGCGGCCGCGCCGTGGCAATTTGAGGGACAAATCGCTATTCTTAGAACCCTGCGGCGGCGTCTTAAAAGCAATGGCCATCGCAGTTGAACCGTAACCCGGTTGCCGGATCTGGCGGGGGTTATCTCAGCGATTCCAAGGGTGCTTGTCGTGGCAGTGAGGGATCATTACAAGGCGAAGAGCCGTTCAGTTTTCTAAGGTTGAAATTATGGCAAAGCAATTAGGCGCGTTGGCTGGAGACGGAATCCCAGATACGCAGGTCTCGGTGAGAGAAACCTTCGGTATTGAGGTTGATCTCTTGGTGCCGGCATTTTCTCAAACCTCTGAACATGTTCCAGCCATAGATGACACGTATCGATTCAATAAAGAGACGACGCTTGCCATCTTGGCGAGTTTTGCTCACAACCGGCGCTGTATGGTTCAGGGGTTCCATGGCACGGGAAAATCGACCCACATCGAACAAGTTGCCGCCCGTCTGAATTGGCCGTGTATTCGAATCAACCTGGACTCTCATGTCAGTCGGATGGACTTGGTGGGTAAAGATGCGATCGTGCTTCAGGACGGCAAACAGATCACTGAGTTTAAAGAAGGCTTGCTACCGTGGGCGCTGCAGCGCGCCTGCGCGATTGTCTTCGATGAATATGACGCGGGTCGACCCGATGTCATGTTTGTGATTCAGCGGGTACTCGAGGTTGAAGGTAAGCTGACACTGCTGGATCAGAGCCGGGTCATCTCTCCGCACCCGAGCTTTCGGCTTTTTTCAACTACCAATACCATCGGGTTGGGAGACTCAACCGGGCTTTACCATGGGACCCAGCAAATTAATCAGGGCCAAATGGATCGGTGGAATATTGTAACGACTTTAAATTATCTTCCCCATGAACAAGAAGTTGAGATTGTGGCAGCAAAACGCCCGAACCTAGACCGCAAGACCATAGGGCATATGGTGTCTGTTGCGGCGTTAACCCGTCAAGGCTTCATTAATGGGGATATCTCGATTGTGATGTCGCCTAGAACGGTGATTATGTGGGCGGAAAATGGCGAATTGTTCGGTGATTTAGGCTTTGCCTTTAGGCTGACGTTCTTGAATAAGTGCGATGAAACCGAACGCGCCATTGTGGCCGAGTACTATCAGCGGTGTATGGGCGAAGATCTGCCAGAGTCAACCGCGAACGTGGTTTTAGCGGGCTGATGACCTAATGTCACCTCAGTTGGATGATGCCACAGAAGTCTTCCGTCAAGCCGTGACCGCAACGATGCGGGCAATCTCTGGCAATGACGAGCTCTCGGTCACCTTTGGTCGGGGCAAGCCTTTTATTCATGGCAATAAGGCGAGAATTCCAGTGCCGGAACTCGGTGGTTCGAAGACTGCCTTAGCCGCCCTGAGAGGCACAGCGGATCGGTTTGCACTGCGCGCTCGATATCATGATGAGGCACTTCACGACCAGGCACGGCCCGCGGCCGGGGTCGCACAAGACCTTTTTGATGCGGTCGAAGAGTCTCGAATCGCAGCGATTGGCGCGTATCTCATGCGCGGGGTGCAGGATAATCTCCACCATCAACTAGATGATACCTTGCAACAGCAAGGCGCATACGACATCACCTCAACGGAAGATGCACCGCTTGGGCAAGCGGTCGGATTGTTCCTCCGTGAAAAATTAATTGCGGTCGAACTGCCTGAGTCAGCCGCTCGAGTCCTGGATCCTTGGCGGACCTATATTGAAGATCGCATCGGGACGCCGTTAAGTGCGTTTGAAGGAAAGGTCTTTGATCAGCAGGCGTTTTCTGAACTTGCGCGCAGTTTGATCGCTGATTTCGGATTGGCCGAAGATTTTGGCCAAGATGATCAAAATGGCGACAGCGACAACCTAGATGAGCAGGAGCAAGAAGCCGAAGCAGATGCCGGTGACGAAGGGGCAGATCAAGAGCAGGGCTCTGAAGGGGATCTGGCGGATGCCATTGAAGGTGACGTGCCGGTCGACATGGATGCATCCGATTTAGGGGAAGCCGATGGCTCAGAAGATGATGGTGGCGCGCCGCCCGATTCTAACGCGCAAAAAAGCTGGGCGCGCCCGAAAACGTTTGAGTACCAACCGTACACCACAGAATTTGATGAAGTGGTGTTTGCGGATCAGCTTTGTGACAGCGAAGAGTTAGATCGCCTGCGCGGCGTGCTTGATCAGCATTTGCAGAATTCTCAGATCATTATCAGTAAGCTCGCCAATCGACTGCAACGTAAATTGATGGCTCAGCAAAGTCGAGCTTGGGAGTTTGATCTTGAGGAGGGCGTGCTGGATACCTCTCGGCTGCCCACCATTATTATGGACCCATTTTCGTCTCTGGCGTTCAAGCAGGAAAAAGAAACCAAGTTTAAGGATACCGTGGTGTCGATTCTGATCGATAGTTCTGGATCCATGCGCGGACGATCAATCTCCATCGCTGCCATGTGCGCTGATATTTTGGGGCGGACCCTTGAGCGATGTTCGGTGAAGGTCGAGATTCTGGGCTTCACCACTAAGGCTTGGCGTGGCGGTCAATCGCGGGAGTTGTGGTTGCAGCGTGGGAAACCCCAACAGCCTGGGCGGTTGAATGATTTACGGCATATCATTTATAAGGCGGCGGATATGCCCTGGCGTCGTGCAAGACGAAATTTGGGCCTCATGATGCGAGAGGAGTTGCTGAAGGAAAATATTGATGGTGAAGCGCTGCTTTGGGCGTATAACCGGATTCACGGTCGGCCAGAGGATCGTAAGATATTGATGGTGGTCTCAGATGGTCTGCCCGTTGATAACAGCACGCTCTTGGTCAATCCCAGTAATTTTCTGGAACAGCATTTGAAATACGCCATCGACCAAATTCAAAATGCCCCGAATGTGGAGCTGGTGGCGATTGGGATCGGCCATGATGTGACGCACCATTATGAGCGTGCCGTCACGATTACCGATGCAGAACAACTTGGCGATGCCATGACCGAGCAACTGGTCGGTTTGTTTGATGAGCAAAAGCCGGGCTCTCTGGCTCGAGGGCGTTAATCTGTGTCTAGAGTGGTCTTATTAAAGTTGATTGATCGGTACGGCCGTCGGTATCCCGAAGAAATCGATGCAATTCAATCCTTCCAGGCCTTCGTTCGCAGCCACGAAGATTGCTTTGAGCGGACGCTCGCGGTGGGTCATGTTACCGGGTCTGCCTGGATTGTAGACCGGCCCCATAAACACTGTTTGCTGACCCATCATCGCAAACTCGATCGCTGGTTGCAGTTGGGTGGTCATGCCGATGGGGATGATGATATTGCTCGGGTTGCGACGCGCGAGGCGTATGAAGAGTCAGGCCTTGAGGCATTAGAATTGGTCAGTTCTGAAATTTTTGATCTCGATGTGCATTTGATTCCAGCGCGGGGCGACGAGCCTGCGCATTACCACTTTGATGTGCGCTACCTGTTTGAGTGTGTTGGGGATCCGGCTTTGACGGTCAGTGAGGAATCGAATGAGCTTGCTTGGGCTGCGCTGGCAGCGATTGAGACCTATACTGTCGAGGATTCGATTCTAAGAATGGTCCGAAAAACCGGCTAGCGTGACCACTCAAGCCTCGTGATAGAGATGACACGCGACCTCGTGATCTGAGCCAATGAGCCGAGGGTGGGGGGTCTCAGATTTGCACTGGGGCATGGCCTCAGGACAGCGATCGACAAATCGGCACCCTGGACCCATATTGATCGGTGAAGTGATTTCGCCCGTGAGCGCCGCACTGGGCCGGGTGCGTTCAAGGATGGGGTCCGCCTCTGGATTGGACTGAATGAGCAGCCGCGTGTAGGGGTGCTTGGGTTCGAAGAAAACCGCATCAGAGGGCCCGCTCTCGACCAGTGTACCGAGGTACATCACCGCCATTCGATCGGAAATATAACGCACCATCGAGAGATCGTGGGCAATGAATAAGAGTGTCAAGCCCAATGAGTCTTTTAAGTCTTCGAGTAAGTTAACCACTTGGGCTTGAACGGAGACATCGAGCGCTGAGATGGGCTCATCGCACACCACAAACTTCGGTTTGATGATCATGGCTCGGGCAATGCCGATTCTTTGTCGTTGTCCGCCCGAAAACTCGTGCGGAAATCGCGACATATGATCTGGATGAAGGCCAACTCGGCGTAACCAAAAGGCGACTTCTTCTTGTATGTCAGACCTTGGGATGCCCTTGAGGGCGAGGCCCTCTCCAATGATATCCAGCACCGTCATCCGTGGGTTCAACGACGCATAAGGGTCTTGGAATATCATTTGAATATCAGTCGAATACCGCAGGTGGTCTTTGGCGGTGTATTTCTGCGGCAAAGGTAAGCCTTCAAAAAAGGCGTCGCCAGCGGTCCGTTCATGCAAGCCAATCAAGGTTTTCCCAAAGGTTGATTTGCCGGATCCACTCTCGCCGACCAGGCCCAGAATTTCATTTTCTGCAATCGTTAGGGAGATCCCGTCCAAAGCGTGAAGGGTCTGGTTTCGCCCAATATGAAAATGTTTTTTAAGGTTGACCGTTTTAATCATTGGCGGTCACTCGCAATCAGATTGGGCTGATACAGGCCTTGGGTTTTAGGGGCGCCCGGCGCTTGTAGCCAACATCGAGCAGCGTGATGGGGTGCGCTCGCATCAACATACAGCGGCGGATTCTCCTGGTGGCAAATCCGCATGGCGTGTGGACACCGGGCTGCATAGCCGCAGCCCTTTGGCGGTGAAAACAAATCCGG
>CAJJAX010000020.1 GCA_905182155.1 uncultured Pseudomonadales bacterium | reverse complement strand
AAATTCGGCTCCCACAGGCAGCGCAACCATACCCATTCCGATCAACCCAGCGATACGCCAATAGGATCCATGATGCCTTGTCTCTGAACCTTGGTCTTGGGTCAACTCATCTAGGCCAGCAAACGGCAGGCTCCCCTTGACGCTCAGGAACAAAAAGAAGGCGAGCACCAATAACATCCCAAGCCCTGTGAAAAAGCTTAAAACCCCAAGAAGCATAGAAAAACGAAACCAACAGTGACCGCAAGCATCCAGTGCGCTTGAATCTTTAAGCCATCCTGCCGGGTCAAAATAGGATGCAGCAGTACCGGTAAGCCAAGCACCAAAAAAACATTGGCAACATTGCTACCCATCACATTGCCGAGTGCAATCTGAGGATGCCCGGACAGTGCGGACAAAACAGAAATGACCAATTCGGGTGCAGAGGTGCCCATCGCAACCACCGTCACCCCAACGATCAATGGCGAGATTCTTCTTTTTCCGCCGAAATCCAAAGCGCCGCGAACGAGAAAATCGCCGCCAAACATCAGCAGGATAAACCCGAAGATCAGTTCGAAATAAATTATAGAATCAAACACTCGTGACTAACTCTCAGAGGCTAAAGAACGCGATTCGAACAAGTTACAACCCTTGCCCGACCACCTAATAATTGCGTCAACCCAAGAACCAGAGCGCTGGATCTACTGACGCCATCGGGAAAAACCGGCCCAATTATTTGGCGCCCAATACAGAGTCTAACCACTGCTTTACTGGAATTCCAGAAGCAAAAGAAAAAGGCTAAGAAAGTTGAACCGCTGGAATCAATTGACTGGGAACCGCGTTTCGACCCACTCGTTTCAGGGCAATAATGGCCAATGCAAGCACGGCAACCATCCCGACGATCCAAGCTGAAGAAAATTGCGGATGCGCTGAGAAGCTTCCAACTTGATAGACCATAGTTGCGCTAATGTAACCCACTAAGGTTGTCCAACCAAACACCAATCCGGCCCACTTCAGCCCAGATTCCTTATGCATGGCGGCGATCACTGCAACGCATGGGGCATACAACAGGATAAACACGAGGTAACTAAAGGCCGCAAGATCGCTCCCAAAGTAAGCCGCCATATTCTCAAGCGTGGCATTTTGTGGGCTGTCTGATGCGTCGTCATTGAGGCTGAGACCCAGCGGATCAAGCAAGGTGCCGCCAAGCGCACTGGCATTGTCATAAACGCTGATGACAGCGGCTTCACCCGACTGCATTAGCGTCATCGGGTCACCCTCGAGCTGCCCGCTGTACAGCGCATTCAAGGTGCCGACCACGGCTTCTTTTGCGAACAACCCAGTAAAGAGCCCGACCGTTGCTGGCCAGTTCTCATCGGTCAAACCCATTGGATAAAACGCCGGGGTGATCGACTTTCCAATTACTGACAAGACGGAAGTCTCGGTATCTTCATTCCCAAAGCTGCCGTCAGTTCCGAAGGAGTTTAAAAAACTCAACGCAACGACCACCAGAACAATGGTTCTGCCCGCGCGCAGCACAAAGCTCCGTAAGCGAAACCAGGTCGTCAGCAACAAGTTTTTAACCACCGGCACATGATAAACCGGCATCTCAGCATAGGACGCTGACATTTGACCTTGGAAAATCTGTTTCCTGAAGACCCAACCCGTAAAGATCGCCATGAGGATCCCAGTCAAATACAGCAAGAACACAATATTTTGACCTTGGCCTTTGAAGAAAGCCGCGGCAAAGAGGGCGTAAACCGTCAATCGCGCGCCACAGGACATAAAAGGCGCCATCGCAATGGTCATTAACCGATCATTTTCTCTGGATAACGATCGGGTTGCCATGACGGCTGGCACATTACAACCGAACCCGACGATCAGCGGCACAAACGCGCTACCTGGCAGGCCGATACCGATCATCAACCGATCAATGACGAAGGCAGCCCTGGCCATATAACCTGAGTCTTCCATGACTGAAAGACACAAAAACAAAAATCCGATCACTGGGATAAAGGTTGCCACCAACTGAATACCGCCACCAAGACCTTGGCTCAACAGCACGATCAACCAAACCGGCAGACCGAGATCCGACAGCAATTGCTCGCTGGCAGTCACAAAAATAGCGCCAAACAAGATATCGAAAAAATCAATAAACACGGCGCCTAAATTAATCGCAACCGTAAACATTAAATACATCGCCGCGAGGAATATCGGAATGCCCAACCATCGATTCAGGACAATTCGATCGATGGTTTCGCTTGGCGGATGGCGCACACTTTTGACCTGGGTCACGGTCTCGCCAATTGCCACCGCCTTGTGATAGCGACGTTCTGCTGCTGCGAGGGTTTCACTCGAAGACGCACTCGTCGCGCTCAGGCGCGATGACTTGATTACCGTTTGATCCTTGCTTTGGGTCGACTGGAGAATCTCTAAAAGATCCTTGATCCCGACATTGCGTGAGGCAACCATTGGAACGACGGGTACTTGGAGCGCTTTTGATAAGGCGATGGGGTCTAACGACAGTCCTGCGCGCTCAGCAACATCCAGCATGTTCAATGCAATGACAACGGGCAGCCCTGAATCCAGTAATTGCTGCGTCAGGATTAAATGGCGTTGCAAATTACTCGCATCAACAATATTAATGACGAGGTCGCACTCACCCGAGGCGATATAGTCTCGAGCAACCGCTTCATCAATACCGCCAGCAGACTGGTCCAGCGAATAGATGCCCGGCAGATCGATGATTTCAAAGCGCTCGCCGGCAATGGTCAGGGATCCGGTTTTACGCTCGACGGTCACACCCGGCCAGTTACCGACCCGTTGATTTGCACCGGTCAGGCGGTTGAACAAGGTGCTCTTACCGCAGTTAGGATTGCCAAGCAAACCAATGGTTTTTAGCGTCACGATTGCCCGCCTCTTCCGCTAGGACACCATCTCAACATCAATAAAAGCGGCGTCTCGCTTTCGGATGCTCAGCAGTGACGGCCCAACGCGGACCTGTAAGGGATCACCAAGCGGGGCTTGGCGCAGTACTTTGACTTCAACACCGGGGAATATGCCCAAGGCATAAAGCTTGGACTGAAGCTCAATTGACACTGATTCTGCCGGCGCAATCCGTCCGATCGCGCCCATATCCATATTAACCAACTTCATAATCTGCATCCAAGCGTGCTTGAGGCACACGTTAATCTAAATGCGAATTATTATCATTTACATCCGGAAAGTAAATGCTTTCCTCATATCTATCCGTTTAGAGCTCGGCGCAGATATGCCCGCCATCCACCACCACAACAGAACCGGTCATATATCGCGACGCATCGGAGGCTAAAAGCAGCAGCGGTCCATCAAGGTCTGAGAATTCACCATACCGACGCATCGGGATGCCTTTAACAAATTGTTCCGAGCGCGCGCTCTCAAGCAGCACTCGGGAAACGTCGGTTAAGATATAGCCCGGCGCCAAAGCATTGACTCTAACGCCGTATCTTGCGCCTTCCAACGCCATGATTTCGGTTGCTTTGACCAAAGCGGCCTTGGACACCGCGTAGGGAAACTGCCCTTTGATCGTGCGAAAGGCCGTGATCGATGCAATATTAACAATACTGCCGGTCGTACCGTGATCGGCCACCCATTGAGTATAAAACTTCGACAACCGCCAGGCGGCTTTGAGGTTGGTATCAAAGACATAGTCCCAATCCTCATCGTCAATCATGGTGTAGGTTTTGGCGCCGGCCTCGACCCCTGCGTTATTAATCAAGACATCAATGCCACCAAAGGCCTTAACCGCTTCCGCCAAAAAATTTTGCGCCGACTCTGGATCCCGAACATCCAGCGGCAAACCCAATACCTCGTGGCCTGCCGCGGTTAACTCATCGACCCGAGCTTGGATTTTATCCAGTCGGCGCGCACCCAAAACCACCCGGGCGCCGTGACTCGCCAAAACGCCGGCAAAATGATGACCAAACCCCGATGATGCGCCGGTGACTAACGCGGTTTTACCGGCTAATGAAAATAGTTCCATATCATGCTCTCTCTTGATTAGGCAAAGGTCGGACTCGTATCGTCCTGATTGAACCCATTGTAGGGACACCGAGGCTTCAAATGAATCGTTCGGTTCAATAAATGCGGTGATTAGACGCCGTTTTTTCAGTACCGTTTTACTAAAAGACCGACATCACCAGGTTTCTACGTCGTTATTGTGACACGCTCGGCACTGGCGCTCCTGTGCTAAAGGCTCGTTATTCAAGACTCGGGTTATAAAACCCACCCTTTAAAGCAGGGCTTCAAACTGCGACCTATTAACGGCTATCTATTAACAACTATCGATTAACAGCAATCTATTAACAACTATCGATTAACAGCTATCTATTAAAAGCTATCAATTAAACGCGCAATTTCAGACCGCATTTTTAACAGGGTATCTTTTACGGGCTCTTTGTAACGCGCTAAAGGTAATGCGCTAAAGGTAGCGCGCTAAGGGGTAACGCGCGATGGGTAACCCGCTCAGGCCTCAGAAACGCGCCTTTAGACGGCGTTGTCCCCGGCTTCATTCGACTCATTGACTCGTCGCATCAAGATGGCGACCCGATAGCACGCTTGAAACCAGAGTAATTAGGCTGGTCTATGGCAATTTGATTGACCACCGTTGATCGCAAATGTTGTTGGATGGTTGCATCCGATAACGGAATTTTACCCGTGCGTAAATCATGCGACAGTTGGGCTCTGAGGTCACCTAACGGCGCGGTCGAGCCGTAATAGTGTCGCAACCGATCTGCCTCGAGGCTCTGATGTTGTCCGCCCAGCGCCAATTCCCGCAGCACGACATCTAAAGAATTACCCGCAACCCGCGCTAAAAACTGCGAGCGACCCTGCAGATTTTTCATTGCGTCTTCTCGCAAATAGTCCCGAACACTCTGAACCAGTTCCTGCTGACTCGGCATATCGAATCCTAGGCCCGGCATCGGTTCGAGCTGTTCAACCGCACCCGGGATTAAAAGATTGACGCAATCGACTTGGCACTCTGAGGTCCTTCGTCCAATGGCCGGTCGCTCAACCGATTGATCCGGGCCTGTACGATAGTGTTCGGCCATGCCTAGGCAGCCAATCGCCCACCAGAACGAGCCGAAAACCTCCCAATACTTCACATGGTCCGCATCAACTTTAAACCCACTTTCTGCCTCGTAGCCCGCAAACAGATCGTCATAGGTCCCAAAACCGCCAACCGGCAAATGGCTACCAAACCGCCAGGAATTAGTGCAGATCCAACCCAGATCCCGCATCGGGTCGCCAATGTGGGCGACCTCCCAGTCCAGCACCGCCGAAATACCATCCGGCGTCAGCATAAAGTTACCCGCCCTGAAATCGTTATGAACGAGGGTCAGCCGGTCTGTCTTCGGGAGATTTTCCTGCAACCACCGACCGGTATAATCAATCATCGGTTGCGGAACGTTAAAATTGTGATATCGCTCGAGCATCTGATCTAAAAACTGCTTTGGTGGCAGCTCAGCCAACCGAGATCGAAGACCACTTTGATCCAGATCAATACCGTGAATTCGAGCCAGGATCTCGCCACAGGCTCTCGCAAGCGTCGGCCGTACCGCGTCAAATTGAGGGTCTCGCGTAATCCGAGCCCCGAGTGCTTCGCCTTCGATCCACTCCATAATGAAGCCATCGCCGAGGTCGTCTTCGCGGGTCAACACATGGTAGACCTCTGGCTCCGGCACACCAACCGCCTTGGCAGACTGCATCAACAGGGCTTCAACATCGAGCCCTGGATGAGACGGTAACGCTTCAACATATTCCCCGCCCGGCGTCCGACGCATCGCAAGTGGCGTCTCAACCCCGTTGAGCAGAACGGTCAACCGATAGGTCTCTTGGCTTGCACCACCCGACAACCGTTCCACGTCGAGCAGCTCGGTACAGCCCGTAATTTTCTGCGTCACGACCCTTGCAAGTCGCGTTTCAAAAGTCGGCATAGCCCCTTCCCAACGATCCGATCCACTCTTTAAAAATGTCCATCAAGCGTCTGCTAATCCAGCCTGACGCCCTTGGGCGCCTGCTGCTTCATGTAACCAAACATGTAGCCTGCAATCCGGCGAATCTGAATTTCCTCTGCACCTTCCGTGATGCGATACCGGCGATGATGCCGATAGATGTGTTCAAACGGCTTGTGCCGGGAATACCCCAAGCCGCCATGAACCTGCATTGCTTGATCAGCCGCCTCGCAGCACAAACGATTCGCCTGATAATTACACATCGACACCTTGTCGGAGACCGTAAAATTGCCATAAGTATCCATCATCCAAGCGGTCTTATGAATCAAGGCCCGCAGCATCTCACACTCGCGTTTGAAGTTCCGCCAAGGGAAATTGGATGGCCTGATTACTCGAAAGCGGTTTGCCGAAGGGTTTACGCTCCATCGCGTACTGGACAGACTCATTGATGCAGAACTGCGCCGCACCCAAGCTTGAGGCTGCCTGCCGAATTCGATTTTCATTAAAGAAATGTTGCACGACGCCCAGGCCACGACCCTCCCCGCCGAAAATTGCTGAGTCATCAACATAGACGTTATCCAGCGAAATCCGCCCATGATCCGTCGGCATATTGAAGGTCCAAAGCATCTCTTCAACTTTGAAGCCTTGCGCATTGGTCGGCGTCAAAAAGGCGGTTATGCCCTCGCCGTCGCCGGCCTTGCCACTGGTCCGGGCCAGAATCATGTCGTACTGGGCTTTATGAATCCCGGTATTCCAAGTTTTAGCGCCGTTAATGCGCCACTCATCACCATCGCGTACCGCAGTGGTTTCCATATGGGTGGCGTCAGAGCCGTGATCTGGCTCGGTGATACCAAAGGCAAAACCCATCTTGCCTTCAGCTAGGCCATCAATCCATTCCGCTTTTTGCTCGTCTGTGCCGTATTCAATCATCAGCAACAAACCAACATTGTTGGCAACGATTGAGTGCTCGTTTTGGAGGTCGTTGTGAAGGCCCAAACCCTTTGCGGCAAAGTGCTCCCGGATCACGGCCATCCCTAAGTTAGAGCCATCTTGACCACCATAGGCTTCTGGGATGGGATACCGGTAATGACCCGCGGCATCCGCCAGTCGCCGCGCCTCGCCGAGCAGCGCCTCCCACTCTTCGCTCGGCAGTCCCCCTCGATCCCAATCCGTTCGAGCATCTTCACGTCGATGATCAAAGAATCGAATGTTGTCGTTCTTATTTTCGAGCGGCTTAATTTCAGCCTCGATAAACGCATCTAATACGGCTAAATAATCTTGAAGATCCTTTGGGATATCGAAATCCATTACCTACTCCTTATTGTTTAATTCTTCGCGACAGTGCTTGGCGGTTCCTTTAGAGGGGCCAGGCAATTTTTGGTCCGGCTGACGGACGGCTAACTCTTTTTCTGTCCAGCATTAAAGCCTCGTCAACGGGCATAGCCTCCATTGGCTCAGACCAATCATCGCGGGCATCAAGTCAATTTCCAAAACGGCAAACGGTTCAATCCTCGAAAAAAAGATCTCGAACGCACCCCGCGCCGCAACATTTCCGACCTTCCGCAATTGCGACTTACAAACCCAACCCCAGACAACTTAACCGCCGCACACAGAACCCAAAATCAAACCCGCACATCCGGCACCCTTGATCCACTGCTAACGGTGTATTGCTGCACCTTGCCCCTCGGTCTATGTTTGCCGGATGAGCTTGTCCAACCCTGACCCCCTCAGTACGTTCTTGACGAAGGATTGCCAAAACAGGATCCAACACCCTAACACACCCCTCGGCTGAGAAAACATCACCCCAGCCGAAAGGTCAAGGCCTCAAGATCATCACAATCCAGCGAATACGCACCCACCGACATCGGGTGCACCGAGCCCACCGAACCGGTCATTAACACTTGACCCGGGGTCAAGGCATATCCCAGCGCAATGGCTTGGTTAATCATCCACCCAAGCGCCTTCCATTGACCATCCATAACGTCTAACGCAGAGGCTCGATGAAGGGCCGCTCCCTCAGAGAATAGCGCCAAGGTCAGTTCGTCTGGATCACCAATTGGGCTGACCGCGCCTTGGATAAATTGCGCCGCCGCCGCATTGTGCATTATCAGGTCCGGCAGGCTGGGAGGAAACTGGCCGAAATTTAAATCGACCAGCTCGACCATTAAACACATGCCATCAAAACAGGATTGCAGATCAGCGATGGATTCAATCGGTTGATCAATTGGCCTGCAGAGCACAAACCCAAGCTCTGTTTCGATCATACCGCGTCCGAAGTCGGCCTTCTGAATCACTTGCCCAGACCGATCGGCAGACGCAAACAACAACCCAAGTGCCGGCTCGACCGCGCCAAATGTTTCTTGAACTCGCCTGTTGGTTAAAGCCCCCTTAAAACCGATGATCGGATCATCTGGACGCTGGGCTAAACCAAACCTTTGGACCGCATACGCATCCTCAACGGTTGCCGCCCAGTGTTCCGGGCAACTGGGCTTGGGTGACGCTAAGTGCCTGGCCTGCTCAAGACTCGCCGCCCATTGCATCTGCTCCTGTTCGTTCATTTTTAGCTCCTGACCGCGCCTTTAGATTCTTTCTTAACCGCTGGATCCGACACGATGCTTATTCTGCCCAGGATCCGACATCAGCTGACGGCACCACTCGGCGACACTGACAGCGATGCCTTGCATAGATCACTCAACCTTGGGAGATGCCCAATACTTGAGAAAACTTCCCCTTGATAAATCATCGAAGGCGCGCTCAGAACACCTTGTTCAGAAAGACGCAAAGATTGCTGGGCCAGATCGATTGCGACGGTCGATGGGTCAAAGGCTCGCATCTCAACGTCTAGGCTGGTTATAAAGGGCCGCAGCGACGATTGAACCCAATCTGCATCAATTAATGCGTCGCAGGCGACCAGCTCGCTAACGAATTCGGCAACCACCCGAACCGGGGCCTGTTTAGCGGCAAGCCGCAGTAAACCCCAATGCGCAAGGATCGCGCCCGCGTCAGAAAACTGCCACAAACGCGTTAAGGACAAGCGTTGTAAGTTTCGATCACGCTCCTGGCTCTTATAATTATGGCGAGCCAAACTCCGGCGCGCTTTGTAGGCCTCAAAGTCGGCATCTCCCCGGGGAACTTCAGCCGCGGTATTGATGGGCTCTCGCACGAACGGCCAGACCTGCACGGTCTGGACTCGATCTTTAGACCAATTTGCAATGGCCATGATGCCAACAACCGACTCTGGATCTTTCAAATCAACCAGCACCTGCACATTAGACGTATTCGATTCAGGATTTTGCATCAGTTACACCCGCTGCCAGGGGTAACGCACGAAGGGCATGGCGCCCTGACTACCATTAAGGCGCCATAAAACTGTATCCATATGTTCTCGTCCAAAAAATATCTCGTCTTCTAGAACAAAAGAAGGCACGCCAAAAACCCCTTGGGTGAGCAATTGATCCTGCAATTGATCATGATGATCCCGTCCAGCGCCGGCGGCATAATCCGGGAACCCTTGCGTCTGAATACCTGCCCGAGACAGCGCTGCCTCAAGGATTAAGCGATCTTCAATATCGCATTCGCGTTGCCAAAACCGTTCGAACACATCCGCCATAAATTGCTTTAACTGCTGGCGAGTACCTGCATGTTCTTGCGCCCACATGAGCGCCACCCCCGCCAACGACGAATCCCAAATTTTCAAGGGCCCGCGAAGCACGCGCCCCTGATTCTCCGCATAGCATCGAGCATCACGATAAGCCGCCTTCACGACAGACCATTGTTTGGGCGTTCGATTCGTGTCAACCACCTCGCCATCTGCGCGTTTTTCTGCACGCCCTAAGAAGCTGCCAATATTTAACGTCAGGGGAAGCCAGTGAATCTTAAAACCATGCACTTCTTCTAATTGCCAAATTAGCGCGTGAGCCACAAAGGCATAGGGGCTTTTAAAATCGATACAGACAGACAGCACAGCAACCTCATTTTGTTTATTGGCCAAAGGCAGGAAAACCCCAAAAGTCTTGTACTATTGCTTAATGGATCCGATTTCTCAAGGCGTTGTTGGCGCGGTCTGGGCTGCGAGCCTTGCGCCAAAGCACAAACTAAAGCCAACCCTCGTCGCCGGCGCGTTAGCCGGCATGGCTGCGGACTTGGACGTTTTTATATCGTCTGGGACGGATCCCTTATTGTTTCTTGAGTACCATCGCCAATTCACCCATTCACTGGTCTTCGCCCCGGTTGGGGCGCTCATCATTGCACTCTGCCTATGGCCCATATTAAAGCGACAGCTCAAACCACTTGAACTCGTTTTCGCCTGTTTTCTCGGTTATCTCAGCCACGGACTGCTCGATGCGTGCACCACCTATGGCACCCAGCTCTTTTGGCCGTTTAGTAACGAACGGGTCGCTTGGCACCTGATTTCAATTATTGACCCGATTTTCACTCTCCCCTTACTCGTCGTTATCGCATTTTCAGCCCGCGCCAAACAAGCCGCTGTTTGGCCAAAGATCGGATTGTTTTGGATATTTGCGTACCTGGCCGTTGGCGAGACTCAGCGGCAACGGGCAGAGGCGGTTGGTTTTGAAACCGCTGAGGAACGAGGGCATACCCCGACAAGACTCGAGGCCAAACCCGGGTTCGGGCAGTTGCTGCTTTGGAAGACCGTTTATGAATACGAGGGGTACTTTTTCGTCGACGGGGTTCGCACTGGCCTTAAAACCAAAGTCTACCCCGGCGCCAACATCAAAAAGATTGATCAACGCTGGGCGAAT
Organism: uncultured Pseudomonadales bacterium; assembly: GCA_905182155.1. Taxonomy (GTDB): domain Bacteria; phylum Pseudomonadota; class Gammaproteobacteria; order Pseudomonadales; family Azotimanducaceae; genus UBA9926. The sequence continues at coordinate 15,763 of CAJJAX010000020.1, read as the reverse complement.
GAACACTTGCCACCCAAAAGCCAAATACTTGCGGACTTCACGCGCTTTCAATGGTTCTCAAATGACTACCTTGCCCTGGATCCTAATCAACCCAATACGATTATCGACGTGCGCTACTCCATGAACGTCAACGAAATTGCACCGCTTTGGAGCATCCAATATAAGCCGGACCTGCCTTTAAACCACGTTGACTATCTCACCCATCGAAATTTGGAGCCCGCTACCACCGAGCGGTTTTTAAAAATGCTTTGGGGACACTAAAGGTCTTTTCTCTGACAGCGCAGCTGGCTACACTCGAAGATCACCCACTGCTGGAGTTCAGCGTCATGCACTATGAAACCATCACCGTGCGTAATCATCAGGGCGTGTTGATCATCACGCTAAACCGACCTGAACGACTGAATGCATGGACCTATCAAATGGGTCGCGAGTTGCATCACGCAATTGGCGCGGGCAATGAACAAGACGACGTTATTGCCATGATTTTGACCGGCGCTGGACGCGGCTTCTGCGCTGGCGCGGATATTATTGCTAGAATCGCCCAGGCTGACGGCGAACCAAGCGCCTCGAATGACGAACACCGTCCCGGTAGCTGGGTCGACTTAGTGCGCGCGTCGAAACCCATGATTGCAGCCGTAAATGGCGCAGCGGTAGGCGTCGGGCTCACGCAGATTCTACCCTTCGACTATATTATCGCCGCACCCGAGGCCAAGTTTAGTGCTCGCTTTATCAAGATGGGGTTGGTGCCAGAATTAGCCAGCTCCTTTTACATCGCTGCGCGAACGGGTTTTGGCCAAGCCAATCGACTCATGCTGACCGGTGAAACCATTTTAGCGGAACGCGCTTTGGCCATTGGCCTCATCGACGAAACGGTCGAGGATCTGGGCGCTTTAATGCCCCGAGCTGAAGACCTGGCCCAAGCGATGGGCAATAACCCCCAGCAAGCCCTCCGCATGGTTAAAACCTTAATCACCGAAAACATTGCTGAATCTGATTTAACCCAAGTTCAAGCAAAAGAGATGAAAGCCCTTCAAATTTGTTACGAGAGTCCAGAACACAAGGAAGCCATTGATGCTTTCATCCATAAACGCGAGCCAGACTTCAAACGCGCTCGAATGGATGACGGCGGTACGCCATGATCCAAAAGCTGCATCACGCAGCCTATCGCTGCAAAGATAGTGAAGAAACTCGGAGGTTCTACGAGGACTTTTTAGGGTTACCCCTTACCCACGCCTTCGAGATCACAACCACCGCAACCGGCAATCAAACTGAGGTGCTGCACACCTTTTATGAACTTGAAGATGGCAGTTCAATGGCTTTTTTTGAAGCCCCCAAACAACCCTTTGACTTCAAAGTACAACACGATTTTGATCTGCACATTGCCCTTGAAGTTTCACCCGCAACGCTTCTAGAGATGTTTGAAAAAGGCCCGCGCCTTGGCATTGAAACCAGAGGGATGACTGACCATGGCTTTATCCAGTCGATCTATTTCAGGGACCCTAACGGGTATGTTATTGAATTAACCGCTAAAACCGCACAAGCACCCATGCTGACGGACGCGGCGAACGATATCCTCGCGCAATGGCAATCGCGGAAAAATTCCGCAATGGCGCCTCGTTAACGATGCGGTCCTCGAACGTATCGAGGTTTGAGGTTTTTTGTTTTATTGATTTGAACAGCCAGCGGTCACACTCGGCGGGGTTTAGGAATTACCCGTATGCAGCCCGCATCGTCGAGACATCGCGGACCATCAGCATAAGGCAGATAACGTAAACGGAGACCCAACCTCGGATCTCCGTCACGTACTAGAGGGTGTTACAGATCATTCAGACGCAATACAGCCTAATCTGAACCCTTGACCTGATTCACGAGCACAAGAATAAAGTTGGCAATCACCATGCCACCAACCGAAACCATCACATTATCGATCATGGTATTCAGAGGCATGCCTACAACCGGAATAGCATCAAGCCCATTCGCAATCGTTGGAATGGCAACGGCTGCCACAGTGTAGGCCATTCGCGTGGCTGCATCCGCCATTGGATTCATAAAGCCACCGACAAGACCCAGTGCAATCAAGGCCAAGGGCCAATAGGGCATCACGTCAGGAACGATCGTTGCCGCTAAGGCCGCAACAATAGACAGACTGGTAATAATTTGATTCGAGTTCATCGCATTTTCCTTTTTTGTTTTTATTTTTAAAAAAAGCTTTACCTCTCGCTTCAACCTATCAGAAATGTCGCTCAGACCAAATGCTTTTCTTTAGGCTTTTTTTCTGTATTTTGCTGGCTCAGCGCACGAACACCCTTAGCTGCCAAAGCATCAATGACCCCAAGCGATGCTGGGTTCGGCCCCGGCCCGGTAGAGGCCCTAACATGACCGATCCGAGCGACTGCGTGAACCCATTAAAATGGGCGCCGAATGAGCTGGTCTGCCATACGGTCACACTGTCACCCAAACAAAACGGCCCTTTGGGCCTCGCGTTCACCAACTGCGGTCGATTGCAGACCAGCATCCAGACTTTTTGAGCGATGACTTGGTATCAACCGGCGTCCCCTCAAACTTGGCAGGCGCCATCGGCTTGCATCTAATATCGCATTGCGCAGCGGCGGATCAGCTTAACTCGCTGGAACTTTAGAGGCCTCGTCAGAGTCCTTTGACGGCGACCCTACGACCGCGCCCCCGGCATCCGGGCCGACTTTTTATCCGCCAAAGACTCGGTATACTGGCACCCTAACGGCATCTAGTTGATTTGCTGTAACCCCATTTATGAAAGACGTAGCGATAGGCCTGCAATGACACGATGGACTTTTAAATCTAACACCGGTTTGCGCTGGCATAGTGGCGCATTACTCTATGCCTTCGCAGCTTACGCCTCGGGTTGGTGGCTGCTACTCGCATCGAATGTGTGGGCCCTGGTGCCCGGCACGTTCCTTGTGGCGCATGGCATGATCATCGCGGCCTACCTCGTTCATGAATGCGCGCACAACACCCTGTTTAAAAAAAACCAAAGCAACGCCCAATTGGGGAAAGTCTTGGGCTGGGTCTGTGGGTCTTGCTACGGGACCTTCGAAGACATTCGATACAAGCATTTCAGACACCACGTCGATAACGATGATGTGGTTTGGTTCGATTACGAAGCCTTCTTCAAAAAACATCCCAATGTCTATCGGGCAACCATTTTTCTAGAATGGTTTTACATTCCAGCGCACGACATTCTTATGCATTCAGTCATGGTCCTTACCGCTTTCGTCATCCCAAAACGGCGTCATCAAATGATGCGAAATAGCCTGGTGATCCTAACGAGAGTCGGTTTGCTGGCAGTCGTTGCTTGGATCAACCCCATTGCGCTGTTGGGCTATTGCCTTGCCTATATGATGATGATTATTGTGCTTCGATTTGTAGACGGTCTCGAACACGATTACCCCTATCATCTGAACCTATTTACCGATGAGGTTTCTGAGCATAAAGGCGATTTAGTCTGGGAGCAGGAACACACCTTTAGTCCAATTCTGTCCTGGCGCTACCCTTGGGTGAATTGGCTGATTTTAAATTTTGGTTACCACAATGCGCACCATGCAAAGCCCACCGCGCCCTGGTATGAATTGCCCAGCTTACACAAGCAGCGCTTTGGCGATGACCCAAACAATGTGATTCGTCTGTGGCCACAGCTTGTGATGTACCACCGGTATCGAGCCTTTCGAATCTTTCACGATGCCCCGGGTATTGAACCCGCCTCGGGCAAAGCCTTTTTAAAGGCGGCCCAAGCAGCACGCTTGACCGGTGGTAATGCCGCGTCGTTCCTGACCTCGTTTTAGATGCCATGACCCAGACCCTAGAAATTTATCAGTCCTTGTGGGCGATGGAGAAAAGGCAACCGGGCGTTCCCGAGGCCGCGCCTGCAGCCCATTTTGAACGAATCAAAGCAGCGGGCTATCACGGCGTCTGCATCGACCCGAACGTGGCTGAAATCAACGACAGCCTAGCGCTCGCACCGCTCTTTATAGACCATCAACTCAACTGCATGGTTAACGCCTTCCCCAATACACGCGATGAATTAACCCCGCTACTGGATATGGCATCGGCGTTACAGGCCAAGCAGGTTAATGTGATCGGCGGCGTGATGCCGCTGACCGTCTTGGAGACCATCCCCGTTATAGCGCATTGGATTGACGTCGCGGCGGCTTATGACTTTCCGGTTCTGTTTGAAACCCATCGAAACGCAACCTTAAACGATTTTTTTGCCACCTTAGAAATCCTACAGGCCGTTCCTGCATTACGCCTTTGCGCTGACCTGTCGCACTTTGTTGTTGACCGAGAAATCGGCCTGCCGCTCTCCGAGATCCAGGCGTCGTATTTTGATCGCATTCTAGAGCGCTCGGATTCATTTCAAGGCAGGATTTCTAATAACGAGCAAATTCAAATCTCGGTGCACTTCCCCCAACATGAGGCTTGGGTTAACCAATATAAGGCCTGGTGGCGAGCGGGCATCGGCGCGTGGTCAGACCGACAAACGCAGGACGCAACGCTGCGCTTTTTGGTCGAGCTTGGCCCGCCGCCCTATGCCATCACCGACCAGAATCAACAGGAACTCTCAGATCGTTGGGAGGAGGCCCTGGTGATTCGATCCTGGGTTGAGGCAATCTGGTCGGACCTAGCCGACGTCAAGGCCTAACCTCGGCCCGACAGCACCCTGCTTTATATTTGGTCTATGTTGCGGGTTTTAATCATCACAGTCAGCCTGACCCTTCATAAACGGCTCTAGGCTCGACCGTCTAAGAACCTCAAGCAGGTTGGCTGACGCAGTGGATTTTGAGGCTTCGGTCTCTTTGATTACCGCCCTGTACTTCGCAGCTTTCAATTAGCGCTTTTAAATAGCGCTTTCAATTAGCGCTTTCAATTAGCGCTTTGCACTTAGCGTTTGGGACCTGGACGCCTACTAAGCCAAGCTCGAGGGTTACAATTTAGGATTGATTCTGGCGCTTGACCCACGGATCAAACTGCCCTCATTCCTTTGGAAGGCTCAACGCAAAACCCATTAAAGACCGCTTCGTTTCTTCGTAAATTTCAGGCGTTGTGTCCGGAAAACTTAAGTCGCCTGCATGCTGGGTCCCGTGCACCGTTCGGCCTACCGCCTGAACCCCCGCTCGACACAGCTTGCGATAGTACTCAAGCCCTTCATCTCGCAGCGGATCAAGCTCATTCACCGAAATAATATGCGGCGGCATCCCTTCCAAATCGGAAACCCCTGCCTGGTAAGGCCAAGCTAAAGGGTTATCCGCTTGCCCGCCGGTCGGGTCGTAAACCGTCACCATGGCCGCCATCATCTGACAATCAAGCGTGTAGCCATCATTTTCAACCAGAGATACCAGCTGTTCCGGTGGGTTGGCATAGGCACCGCTAATATAGGGGCACATCGCATAGACGCCATCGATATTGTCTAGCCAACCTTCCCGTTTCGCTTTAAGGGTCGTCGCAATCGATAAGTTACCACCGCCGGATTCACCTGATAGCACAATGCTGGATATATTCAGCGATTCGCGATGCTCATGGGTCCACTTCAATGCACTGGCGCAATCATTTAGACCTGCTGGGAAGGGATGATCGCCTAAGCTGCCGCCGCCGTTTCGAAACTCTACGCCGACAACGACAAGACCGGCATTAGCGATCTCATTTCGCCATCGTACGAAACCAGGGTCCGCCGCGGTCATCAACACCATGCCACCACCGTGGGTGTGAACGATACAGGGCAGCGGCCCCCGACGCGTCTTCGGTTCATGGATAAACAACGTCACTTGATTGCCATCCTGGCCCTCAATGAACTCAACGCGACTGGCAAGGGTTTCAAATTTAGGCATTGCTGCACGCGCGAGCGGGTGAACCTCGGCCGTTATGCTTTCAAAGCTCGCGCAGTAATCCAAACAATCCTCGTAGCTCGCCACCACACCCGGTGGCACAATGCCTGAAACCAAATCGCCAGCGGCCTCTAACAGCGCTCGAATTCGAGGGTCCAACCTTGGATCCGTGAGCAAAGTCGCCTCAGGATTACCAAGTCGTCCGGGTAGTGTTTTGTTGTCCACGGCGGAACCCCTTCAAGATAAGAATTTTTTTCGCTCTGGCATCATGCCAATGTGGATATCCTAAAACAAACCTAAAATAGCGTTCACGGCTTAGATCATTTTTCTTTGGAGACTGGAAGCGGCAAGCCTGATCAGAAATTATCTTTGAGCCTTTGGTCTGTTGCACGGTATGCTGGCCGACTCAAATCGTCTGGATCGACACGATGGACTGGCAAGCCAACGACCTGCGCATCAGCGATCGGGTCACCCACTACTATCGAAACGGCAACACGGGCAAACCCACCTTGGTTTTCTGTCACGGCTTTAGCGACAACGGCCTTTGCTGGCACAAGGTCGCGTTCACGCTTACCGAGCAGTTTGATATTGTCCTCTTGGATGCCAGAAACCACGGCCAGTCCAGTCGAGGCGCGGTCTCGCCGAAGGATATGACGCAAGATTTAGCGGATGTTATTACAACCCTGAACCTCGCACCCGTCATCGCCGTTGGCCATTCGATGGGCGCCAGCACGGTTGCCCGCCTTGCCGCAGATTATCCGAACCTCGTATCCCGCATCGTTCTTGAAGACCCAGCCTGGTTTGATGAGGCTGACGCCAAACCGCTAAAAGGCCAGCGTAGACGCGCCGCCGGCTTTGCAAAGTACCTCGAGATGATCACCCGTTTGAGCAATGATCAATTACTCGCCATGGGTCAGGCGCAACATCCCAAATGGCCTTTGGATGAATTTCCAAACTGGGTGCAATCAAAACGTGAGGTCGATGTGCTTGCGCTCAAAGGATTGGCCCCACCCCCCTGGCAGGCACTCGTTCATCGCATAAATTGCCCGGCGCTGCTATTGCACGCCGACGAAACCAGCGATGGCATCCTCAAACAACCGGTTGTTGATCAAATTCTGACACTCAACCCTTGTTTCCAGGCCATTCAAATCAAGGATGCCGGGCACAATCTTCGTCGAGAGCAATTTGAACCGTTTATGGCTGCGATCAAGGCCTTTTTGTTATAACCCGCGGCGCCTGACAAGACCCTCAAAGCAACGTTCACCACGTGCGCCAAAGCTGGGTTCTGGTTCTGGCGTCCCCCTTTGGTAAGCCATTGCGGGCTGTGTAACAACTTGCCGAAAGCCACAAGGTCCCTTGATCCAACGCGACACAATCGTCCTGCAATCGTTTCTGATTTTTTTGCTCAGAGGGGGTCATAGGCTTCGGCCTTTTTCTTCATCGCTGATCACCATAAGCGTTTAAGCGGCTTCAACCTTAATCGGTTGCGCGGCTGTGACTTGCCAGAACCGGGTCGCCTTCTTGATCGTTTTAGCGCCTCAACCGAATAGGGTTGCTCGTCTGCAAGCACCCATCAAGCCGTCAAGACTGAATGCGATGATCCGATTACAAATTACCGTGTCGCCAACCACCGCGCACAGTGCCCGCACCCGTCAACCTTCGCGCTTAAACCGCTGCAGTTGCACAGGGCAAGCATAATGCCTGAACACCTGTTTGAGGCCATTCATTAAGCGCTGGCGTCATCCGGCAACAAACCCGCATCGAATACACATGAAGGCACATTACGCGCTCAATTCGCGAATTCGCACCCACCTTTTTCGATGCCCGCAGCACCGGCCTGATAATATCCAAGGATCATCAGTCTAGCGCCAAATACCTGTCCCATACGGCAAAACGGAATCCATCAAGCGCGCTTGTCATGAAGGTCCGCGGCGCCAGGTCTTTGGTTCATTTAGGGTTAGCCCTATCCTTCGCGAGTTGCGGCGGTGGCGCCGACAGGCCATGTGTTAGCGCGATGTCCACCAGCACAACAACGGGCACCTCTCCGGGCCTTTTCACCGAGGCCGTGGCCAGTTTTGATGCGTTCGAGCTGGTTCGTTTATTGGACCAAGCTGATCTAAAACCCCAGGTAGGCTCAGCTTAACGGGGCCTGCTGGCGACCCGTGCGCCTGATCCCTCACACCAGCGCGGTTTGCGCCTAGAACCATTGCAGGTCTTGCCAAACCAATCACGCGGCCCCGGTACGATTACCGCTTGATCAAATGAGACCGCCCACCAACCCACCCCAATCGAGCCCTGTTTTACACGCTGAAACTAGCGTCCAAAAACAGTGTTTGAAAACAGACCGTGGAACTGATGCGGGACATGATGCCTCAATCGCAACCTGCAAACACAATCGTTGATGTTTTCAGCGCGATGGATCTGTAATTCGCTCACATGATCGAACCCGTTGTAGACCACTTCCAATAAATAGCCGTTATCTTCAGAACGCATTTTCGTGCTCGGCGCAAACACCGGTTCGGAGCCGTAATAGCCCTGTGGCAAGGCCAGCGTATCAGCATTGCCATCAAAATCGACCTTGGCGATGCCATTGAAGAAACTGTTTGCCCCGTTATCGATCGAGCACGCGGTATAGGTATAGCGATGACGCTGGCCAGCCAGACTCGGATTAAACGTCGGAAACTCAGACTCGGTTTCAACGACCTTTTCGCTTCGTACCACGCCGGTCTTCATGTTTAGAAAATACCGATAGTAAAGACCGCCCCCAAACCGACCATCCGGATTAAAGACATCGCTTAAAGTGTCATTGGCGGCAAAATTATCTTGGAACATACCGTCAACAATGACCTCATCACCCGCCTCAAAGGCATTCCCAAAATGAATCATGGCACCGGGGTCTGTTTCAAACTCACGCACCAGCTCAAAGGTCTCTAGATCCAGAACCAAAATTCGCATTGCAATCGAGGGATCAAAGTTCACCTGATCAGAAATGGTTTTTGTCCCAAGCACGACGGGCAACATATTGCCAAACACAATCGAGCCGAGAAAAAATATGGCATAGCGGTCACTCATCGCAAAGTCGTGGCAAAACGGGAACGAATCCAATGGCAATTGCGACTTTTGAAACAAAGCGCCCTTTGCATTAATCCGGTATAAATTCAAACAAGGTTTTGGGCCTTTCAGACCAAAGCCGGACATCCCTGCCCCAAAATTAATATAATCCCCCGACCGGTTGTGGATCTTGCCATGCGCACTAAAGACCTGCCCCGGCGCAAGCCCACCATCGTAAGAAAATTCGCCCAAGGTATTGAGCGATGCGGGATCAAGCGCCCAAGGTCGACCGCCTTCGTTCAAAGCCAGAAAGTGCCCACCATGGTGGATGAGGTGGGTGTTGGCGGGATTGGCCGGCATTTTTAGCCAGTTTTTTCGGAGGCCGCCCGGAATTTGGGTCCCAAAACCTCGGTAGCAAATCGCCTGCTCTGTTGTTTCCTTCAAATACTTAGGGGTTCGAACGTAGCGATTCTTAAAGTGCACTCTGCCCGAATCAAAGGTGAATGCGCAGATCATGCCATCGCCATCAAACCAATGACCATAGGGGGTCTCACCAATTTTTTGCCGTCCTGGACCATTTCTAAAAAAGGTGCCCTGCAAGTCATCCGGCAGATCGCCATCAACCTCATCAATCCAATAGTCATGCTCTTCATCTAGGTTCTCAAGACCGCGATGGCACGTAGGAATTTGATTATCACCAGGAATTGCATTCATAGGTTCCCCTTTTTTTATCTTAAGCAGCCGCCTTCAACCCGATCATAGCGCCTGAAGCGTCGCGGTCATGCGTCGTTTCTAACCGGCATCAAGTTGCGATAGCAAGCCGATGGCATTTTGATCTAAGCCAACGGTCGCTGACTGACTAAAAGCCCAATTAAAAACAACGTATCGACCATAACGCTGAACAGACCAGGTAGCACACGCTGATTAAGCACCCACACCTTTCGCTTGCGCGTAACTTTCTCGGGCGTAGCACTTTGCTAACCAACTCTGAACCGCCGGGACGTCACTAAAATCAAATTCAAGCATCTTTAGAAGATCCATGACGCCGGATAAATTAAGATCTGCAAGGGTAAAGGTATCTCCTAACAGATAAGCACGATTTAATAATGTTGCGTTAAGCACATTGAGCGGCCGTTTCAACCCGTTGCTCGCTCGTTCTATGACACCCGCATCGCGTTGCGCCTCAGGTGTAAAGAAACGTTGAACAACGATCTGCATTTGCAACGGTTCAATCTCACTAATCCCCCAAACTGACCATTGCAGGGTGCGAGCCTCATCGCCATCGGCTCCAGGAATTAGGTGCGGGCCATATTGCTTGGCTAAGTACAAATTAATTGCCATCGATTCGAATAAGGTTAGGTCGCCATCGACCAAAGCAGGAATTCGACCATTCGGATTGATCAGAAGGTACTCATCGGTTTGGTTATCCCCACGGAACGACGTTGGAACATGCTGATAGTCGAGATTCATCTCTTCGGCAGCCCAAATTGAACGAAAGGCTCGAGACCCAGCGGTGCCATATAAAACGGGTTGACCCACCTTGGTTGCTCCTTTAATTTTAAGTTAAGCCACCATAACACGAGCCACGTTCTGATGGATGGACTGTCAGCATCCGTCGCGCCCCAGTTGGCCCCTCAAGGCGCTCGCTCGGTATAAAGCCGCAGCCGGACGGGCCCATTGACCCGTCCATTGCATTGTCGTTGATGCCGGAAACCCGCCAAAGGATCCGGACTAAGGCCTGATACTTGCTAAGAAATCATTCAGGAAGCGGCCCGCAGGATCAAAGTCGTCTCGGACGCGCCACCAATCAAGCCATCGGGGATAATTCTGCAAGAAATCAGCGCCTTGCGCATAGTTCACTTTGCCCCAGTGAGGCCGCCCCTGGTATTTTAGAAATATTGTCTCGCAGGCTTGATAGTACGCGCGCTCATCATTGCGCACGTCCTCATGGACTGAAATCGTCACGGTCTCTCGGCCAAACGCATTGGACAGCCAACTGTCGTCTTTTGCCAGGGTTCGGTATTCCACCGGCCATTGCACCTCGGTAAATCGATGCAAGAGCAAATCACGGATTTCAGCAAAACACTTTGGGCCATCCTCAGCGGCGACCGAATATTCCATTTCCGTATGCAGATGCGGGCGATGGTTGGGTAGCACTTCAAAATTCCAACCACAGCGTTCGCCCTCGCTACCCACGGGATAATCTGGCGCTTCCAGCGTTTCGGTCAGGGTTTTAATGAGCGCGGCGTCTTGTCGTGGTTGCCAAAAGAACTCGAACCGTTCCCCGCTTGCGCCTAATGCCTCAAGATTTGATAACACCTCAGTACCGCTCAAAGAATCGCTTTGCTCACGCAGCTTGAATGCGGGCCTCAGATTCATCTCAATTTCGGTCACCACGCCGAAGGCGCCCAGACCAACCTTTAACGCATCGAAGTCATCGCCGAGGGTCGCCTTGGAACAGAGCCTGCGCTGTCCAGAGCCATCAACGAGGGTCATCGATTCGATCGATGCAGACAGGTTTTGCAACTGACTACCTGACCCATGGGTTCCGGTAGCACAGGCGCCGGCTAAGAATTGCCGATCAATGTCCCCCTGGTTTCGGAGTGCGAGGCCCTGGTCGTGAAGGGCTCTACCGAGCATATAAATGGGTGTTCCACCCCAAATCTTGGCGCGCTGATGGGTCACATCGGTTGAAATAACGCCTGCAAGACCCGAGATATCCAACACTTGATCGGCGCCAACCACGAGCGGTGCGTGACTGTGGCCTGCCCCTGCAACCCGGAGTCGTTTGCCTTGAGCTTGCGCAAGCCCCGCAACGACCGCCTGAATGTCTTCGACACTCCGCGCAAAGTGAATGGAATCAACTTTACTGCGCTGCTTACCTGACCAATTTTGCCAATGCGGCATAGCCTCCTGCTCCCTGTACTGTTTTAGGCATTCTTAAGCGCCCCGGCGCCTAGTTTGATACAGGCCCAACCTTTGATCCAGCCCCGACCCACAGGCCGGTCGTTGAAACCGTAGAGCTTGGCTCAGCCTAGCGAATCTAACGCCCATTGCACGCATTAATACCAACCGAGTGGCCCCGTAAATGTTTGTCAAAATCAATGTCCTAGGATGCGAAGTTTGATACTGTTTGGGGAAAGCTACCCGCGGGCGTTCAGCATATCAGCCTATCTGCTGCTGACCGCAGGCCCAAAATGAGTGTAAGAAATGAGCGTAAAGGAGAAACTATGGCCGCTTTAGAGACGAAGGTTAACCGACGATCTGAGCAGTTTCAAAAAAACACCCGGGACATGACGGCGATGCTTGCTGAACTCGAGGACCTTCACGCGGAGGTCGAGGCCGGCGGCGGCCTCGAGGCGATGAATCGGCTGAGTTCCCGAAACAAACAACCCGTACGCGAGCGAATCGCTTTGGTGCTTGACCAAGACGCACCGTTTCTAGAGATCAGCCCCCTTGCTGGTTGGCGCTCCAACGTTTCCGTGGGTTCTGGTTTTATCGTGGGCATCGGCGTGGTGTCTGGGATTGAGTGCCTGATTCTCGGTCATGATCCGTCCGTCCGGGCCGGCGCATTCAATGAGTTCAATTCAAAAAAGCTGATGCGGGGTCTTGAAATAGCGCGTGAAAATCGATTGCCCTACATTCAATTAGTGGAATCTGCCGGTGCGGATCTACGCGGCGACTCTGCAGAGGACCCTGAAGCGGCCATCCGGCGGGGTGTCGAGCACTTTGCGGAATCAGGTCGTCTGTTCTATGAAATCACTGAATTGTCAAAACTCCGAATCCCCACCATCTCTGTCGTTTTTGGCGCATCAACAGCGGGGGGCGCCTATCAACCCGGCATGAGCGATTACAATATTTTCATCAAAAAACAATCAAAGGTTTTTCTAGGCGGCCCACCGCTTGTGAAAATGGCAACCGGAGAAGATGCGGATGAAGAAAGTTTAGGCGGTGCCGACATGCACACCACGATATCCGGCCTGGGTGACTATTTGGCCGATGATGAAGTCGACGGGATTCGAATCTGCCGGGAGGTTGTCGCGCATCTGAATTGGAAAAAGTTAGGTCCTAACCCAGCACCGGATGCCCCACCGCCCACACAGGACCCAGAAGATTTACTCGGCCTAGTCTCAAAGGATCTAAAAACGCCGTTCGATATCCGGGAAGTCATTAACCGGATTACCGATGGCTCAGAATTCGAAGAATTCAAACCGCTGTACGGACCAACCCTCGTCTGCGGCTGGAGCAAAATTCACGGCTACCCGGTTGGCATTCTCGGCAACAACGGCCCTATCGACCCCGAGGGCGCCACCAAGGCGACGCAGTTCCTGCAACTGTGCGACCAGTCGAATATTCCCGTACTATTCCTGCAGAACACCACTGGCTATATTGTAGGCACCAAGTCAGAACGCGCAGGCATGATTAAGCACGGTTCGAAAATGATTCAGGCGGTGCGCAACATTGATGTGCCGCGCATTACCTTTATGACCGGGGCTAGTTTCGGTGCCGGCAACTACGGCATGTGTGGGCGCGCTTATGACCCCCGCTTTCTATTTATGTTGGCCAACCGCAAAAATTGCCGTGATGGGTCCGAAACAAATGGCGGGTGTGATGAGCATTATTGGCCGTGCGTCTTCGGAACGACGCGGGATCGCCTTCGATGAGGCCGCTGATGCCGCCCGCGCAGAGGTGGCTGAATACTGGGCGGAAGAACGATCGAAAGGACTCTACGCCACCTCGCGAGTCAGTGACGACGGCATGATCGATCCACGGGATACGAGAGACGTGATCGGCATCACGTTATCTACTTGCCATAACAATACGATCCAAGGCACTAAGGAGTTCGGCACATGGAGGATGTAAATTCAAAAAAATTCTGATTGCCAATCGAGGTGAAATTGCCCGCCGGATCATTCGAACGGCAAAGGATATGGGCATTGCAACGGTTGCGATCTACTCTGACTCCGATGCCAATGCGCCGTTTGTATTGGAAGCCGACACGGCCATCGCCTTAACGGGTACCACTCCGGCAGAAACCTATCTGGACACCGAGAAGGTGCTCGAGGCCTGCCGCATGAGCGGCGCGGACGCGCTGCATCCAGGTTATGGCTTTCTCTCAGAAAATACTGGCTTCGCTCAAGCAATTCAGGCCGCGGGCATGATTTTTATTGGCCCGTCAACCACTGCGATCGATCAGATGGGCGACAAGCTCTCCGCAAAAGCACTGATGCAAGCGGCCGGTGTGCCGACCCTGCCGGCGATTGCCCTGACAGGCGCTGAAGACTTAGCCGCAGCTGGCGAAAGCATTGGCTACCCCGTTCTCGTTAAAGCCTCGGCTGGCGGTGGTGGGCGCGGGATGCGCGTGGTTGAAACCCCAGAGGCGCTTGAAGCGGCCGTCGCGTCGCGGGAGAAGACCATCGACGTCTTGCGAAAGCCGTTTTCTTAGAACGATGGTTAAGCACGTCTCGGCATGTTGAAATCCAAGTTCTTGGTGATCAATTGGGTCATGTCCATTTGAATGAACGCGAATGTTCCATCCAAAGACGCCATCAAAAGATTATTGAAGAGGCGCCTTCACCCGCCGTAACCGAGACCCTTCGCGCCGCCATGGGGAACGCGGCGGTTGCCGCAGCAAAAGCCATCGGCTATTACTCGGCTGGCACGGTTGAATTCCTGCTGGCTGGAGACGAATTTTTCTTCCTTGAAGTCAACACCCGGCTTCAGGTGGAACATCCTATTACCGAAGAAATTACAGGGCTCGATCTGGTACGCGAACAAATACGCGTCGCTGAAGGCCATGCCCTTGAATTTACCCAAGATGATCTGAGTATTTCTGGTCACGCGATCGAAGCAAGAATCTACGCCGAGAATCCAGCGCGCGACTTTCTGCCGGCACCGGGAACCATCAAAGCTTGGCAGCCCTCAAACGTCGCGAAAGCACGCTTTGATTCCGGAATCGAGGCTGGCAGCATCATCGGAACGCAGTTTGACCCCATGATTGCGAAGGTGATTGTGCATGCCAAAACCCGAGCCGAAGCCATATCGCGCTTGGCCCGAGTATTGGAAACCACCCGCATCCAAGGGCTCACCACCAATCGAGACTTTTTGGTCGCAACCCTTAGAACCCAAGCCTTCCTTGACGGTGATACCACAACCGATTTCATCGAGCGTGTGAACCCAGCGCGGGAGAAGGTGGCCAGCATCGAGCATCTACAGCAGGCTGCCATCGCAGCCGCGATTGAATTGCGAGCACGCCGTCATAAGCAGGCTCAGGTTCTCAAAGGCATTCCAAGGGGCTGGCGCAATTCGCACCTCCCCCCCCAACGGACGTCTTTCAAGCATCAAGCGGTCGAACTCAATCTTGAATACCGTACCGAGCGGGATCAAACGCTGCGGTTCAGTATCGATGACGAGACTTTCCACTGCCAGATTTATCAAGCTGGCGAAGGGCTTGTGGATTGCCGAATCGGGACTCAAAGATTACGGTTTCAGGTCGACACGAGCGATAACGAAATGCTCATTCATGGGCCAGAGGGTGACATCACCCTCGAATACCAGTCGCGATTCCCGCGGAAAGACTCGGGCGATCTGAGCGGTGGTCTAACCGCACCGATGCCGGGAAAAGTATTGGCGGTCAAAACGACGAACAACGCAACAGTCTCGAAAGGCGACACGCTCCTCATCTTGGAAGCAATGAAGATGGAGCATCAAATCCTCGCGCCCCGAGACGGGGTGATTGCCAGCGTGAAAGTGTTGGAAGGCGATCAAGTGGGTAATGGCGAGTTGCTCATTGAAATGCGTGACGATGACCCTGTAGGAGATGCTTGATGAGTACGCAAATTGCAACCCTGCTGGAG
>CAJJAX010000019.1 GCA_905182155.1 uncultured Pseudomonadales bacterium | reverse complement strand
GAACAGCCAACGCCGCAGTAGGCGCAGGTAGTAACGACCGAATGTTCCGGCTTACCGGCGTCAATAATGCTTTTCTCTGTGAGCGTTGCCGTCGGGCACGCATCCACACAGGCACCACAGGACACGCAGTCCGAGTCCATGAAGTTATCGGCCGGCCCCGCACTGACCTTGGAGTCGAAGCCCCTGCCATCGATGGTTAAGGGCGAAAGTCCCCTGGGTCTCCTCGCAGGCACGAACGCAACGAGAACAAACGATACATTTGGACGGATCGAAGGTGAAATAAGGGTTAGACTCGTCCTTTCTCAGCGACCAAATGGTTGTCGCCCTCGAAGCCATAACGCACTGCCCTTAAGCCTACTTCGCCGGCGGTGTCTTGCAGCTCACAATCGCCGTTAGTCGGGCACGTCAGACAATCCAAGCGGGTGATCCGATATGTAAAGCTCCATGACATTGCGACGCAGCTTACCAATTTCATCCGATTGGGTGTTGACCTGCATCCCCGCTTCAACCGTGGTTGTGCAGGAGGCAGGAAACCCACGCCGACCCTCAATTTCGACCAAACAAATCCGGCAAGAACCAAAGGATTTTAATGAATCTGTGGCACATAGCCTAGGAATTTTAATGCCACTTTCGGATGCCGCCCGCATAACAGATGACCCCTCAGGTACTGTGACCTGAACACCGTCAATAGACAGGGTAACCATAGTTTCGCTATCACTCTGAGGAGTGCCAAAATCTGCTTGAGGTTCGTGCGTTGTCTTGGATCAAAATACTGCAACATTATTAAACCTTTTTTGATTACCGCTCACCAATGCTGCTAACCCTCACCGCGAAGGGTTCGCCGCGTCCGTCGCAATGACCTCGATGCCACGAAAATCCGCTGGAAAATGTTCAAGTGCACGACAGGACAGGAAACGGCGTCATACCCGCCCATTGCACACAAGAGATCCAAGCCACCATGGTGTCGCAAAGATCTTTCAGCAAATCCATCGCATCATCTCGAGACGCCTGGGTTTGAACAGGCGACTTAATTTTATCGATGACCTCAACACCCCGGACCGCGCCAATCCGGCAAGGCGTACACTTGCCACAGGACTCCACCGCGCAGAAGGCCATCGCAAACCGTGCTTGCTCGCTGAGATCAACCGTCGTATCAAACACGACAACGCCGCCATGCCCCAACATGGCATCAATGCTTGCAAAGGCTTCATAATCGAGTGGCGTATCCCACTTGGATGCAGGCAGAAAAGCGCCAAGGGGCCCACCAACCTGTACCGCCCGAATCGGATGACCCGATCGTGAGCCGCCACCAAACTCGGTCAGAAGCGTTCGCAACGACTGCCCAAAACCAATTTCAACGAGACCGGCCTGTTTGAGGTTGCCCGCCAACTGGATAGGCAAGGTGCCCCTTGAACGTCCCACACCAAAGTCCGCGTAAAAGGCATGGCCTTTGGCTAACACAATCGGCACGGTTGCCAAGGTCAAGACATTGTTGATCACCGTGGGTTGCTGCCACAAGCCATGGATCGCGGGCAGCGGTGGTTTCGGCCGCACCATGCCGCGCTTGCCTTCTAAACTTTCGAGCAATGCCGTCTCTTCGCCGCAAATATACGCGCCTGCGCCAAGCCGCACTTCAATGGCAAAAGATTGACCGCTGCCCAGAATGTCGTGACCTATAAAATTGGCGGCCTCAGCGCGCAGGATTGCTTCGCCTAACATCCATTGGGCATAACGATACTCTTCGCGCAAGTAGATATAGCCGCGGCTTGCACCCACCGCCAAGCCCGCGATGGTCATGCCCTCGATCAGCGCGAACGGATCGCTTTCCATCATCATGCGATCGGCGTAGGTACCTGAATCGCCCTCATCGGCATTACAAACAATATATTTTGTCTCAGACAAAGTATCCAATACGGTTTGCCACTTGATACCGGTCGGGAAGGCGGCGCCACCGCGACCTCGAAGACCCGACTGGGTGACCTCACGCACAATGGCCTCGCGACCCATCGACAGCGCCCGCCTCAAACCATCAAAGCCTTCCTCTGCCTCGTACGCTGACAGCGACAGTGGGTCAATGCGGCCCACTCGACGAAAGGTCAGTCGCTGCTGCTGTTTCAAGAACGGTATCGCCTCGGTAAGCCCTAAGTAATCGGGATATTGATCCGGATGAAGCCAAGGTTTGCTGGCAAGAAAGGGTTCGACGTCGACCGCCTGAATCGGCCCAAACGCAATCCGGCCCTTATCGGTTTCAATTTCCAGCATCGGCTCTAACCAATAAAGTCCTCTTGAGCCATTGCGGACAATGGTTAAGGGCAAGCCGTCGGCGTCAATGCCAACCTGAAGGCGCCGCGCCACCTCATCGGCGCCGAGCGCGATGGTGGTTGTATCCCTTGGGACATACAGCTTAATTTTCGCATCGATTGCTATCGGTGCGTCAGCAACCCAACTTGTTCCGCGGGAATCGCGGCTGGGCAGACTCGCAAGCAACTGATCAAAGGCTGCGGGCGTCATCAACCCATGCACGTCTCGATTGACCCGAAGCGCTGGCGAGCAAGCACAGTTGCCAAGGCAATAAACCGGCTCTAAGGTGACGTCGCCATCGGGTGTTGTTTCATGAAACTCGATGCCAAGCCGCTGCTTGGCGTGCGCCTCAAGCGCGCGACCGCCAGCAGCTTGACACGACTCTGACGCGCAAATTTGAATCACGTGGCGTCCTGGGGGAACGGTGCGAAAGTAGTGATAAAAACTCACCACCCCATGCACTTCTGCACGGGAGAGATTCAACCCTTCGGCAATCATCAAAAAACTGGTTTGTGGGATGTATCCGAACCGGTCCTGCAGCGCATGCAATATTGGCAGCAAAGCGCCTGGACGCTGCCCCATTTCGGCGATCAAAGCCGGGACATCGGCTAGATTCGGGGGATCTTCGAGATGACTTTGTTTCATAAATCCTCTCAGAAGCGGTTTTCAAAACCACGCCTTAGAATACGCTCAAGTTAGAACCGCCTTAATCTAGAACAGCCTTAAATTAGAACAGTCTTAATCTAGAGCAGCCTTCGCTCAGAACAGCCTTCAATCAGAGTGTCTTAAATAGGTAAGTGAATGCCTATTTACTGACCCGTTATTAACGCACTAACCCGATATCACTCAGCCTTCGACCAAATAGTAGCAGTTGAATCACCGCCCAAGAATATGCAAACTTGTTCTTATTTAGCGTTCAGCGCAGACCCATCGAGCTGACATCAAGGCTAGGCAATCATCATGAGTAAACGCATCTACATCAGCCCAAATTGGGCCTTTCACGATGACAGCGGTCAAGCCTTAAACCCGCAACTCTTCACACTATTGAGCGGCATCAAACAGACCGGAAAATTAACCAAAGCGGCGGCGTTGTCCAACATTTCATACCGCCACGGCTGGAATCTGCTAGACCAGGCTCGTAAATTTTTCGACAGTCAAGTCGTCTACCTTGAGAAAGGTCGAGGCGCCACCTTATCGCCTTTGGGCGAAAAATTACTTTGGGCTGAACAGCGCGTGGCGGCGCGACTGAAGCCACAGATGGAAAACCTAGCGTCTGAACTCAACATCGAAATACACAAAGAGATCGCCGAACTCAGCCCGATACTCCGCTTACATGCGAGTCACGGTTACGCTGTGGCGTTGCTCCCCGATTTCGCGCTCGGGTTTCAACTCGACTTGCAATATAAATCACCCATCGATGCCTTAGCCGCGCTCAATCGTGGCGCCTGCGACTTGGCAGGCATTCACGTTCCGGCCGATATTCGAATCGAGCCCCTCATTGGACGTTATGCTGAATACCTCAATACAAAAGATTACCGGGTCATTCGGTTCATCACCCGGCAGCAAGGATTGATGGTCGCGCCAGGCAATCCCCACCAGGTGCAGGGAATCGAAGACCTCGCCAGCACAGTATTAAAATTCATTAATCGCCAACAAGATTCGGGAACCCGCGCATTGCTTGATCGCTTACTCACCGACGCAAAGATCAACAACACGACCATCAACGGCTATTTAGAAGAAGAATTCACCCACACAGCGGTGGCCGCTTTTGTTGCCGCCGGCATGGCGGACATTGGCTTTGGCGTCGAAGCCGCAGCCCGACAGTTTAGCTTGGATTTTATCCCCATCGCGCAAGAACACTATCTGATGATTTGTCATCGACGAACGCTTCGACAAGTTGCCTGCCAACAATTTTTAGATCAGATCCGCAGCCAGGCATTCCAAGCTAGGGTGGCAACCCTTCCCGGATACCGCAGCACCCGCTGCGGCACGATCGAGGCTTTAAGCGAGAGCCTCCTATGAACCCCGCGGCGCGGCGAGGCTCATCTCATTGAGGCATACCCGATTCGATGCTAGATTGTTTAAAATCGATCGCCACATCGCTTGTGCAGATTCAGGCAGCTCAGCACGATACTCTGGCGGACAATCGGGCTCGGTAGGCAACCCACGCGCGCCGCCTGACAAGATGATCAAAACGGATTCGGTGCTGCCCGCAACCCGTCGCTTCCATGTTTTTGAGACTCCGTAGAATGATCGAATCAAGATTCCGAATCGCCTTGGCCCTCTGGTTGTCATGCCAATTAGCCCGGCAATCGAGCATTTTGGATCGGCATCTCGAAAAGCTCAGATCCAGTACCCGGTTTAAAACCAATGAGGCCTATCCGAATGAACCTAGTCCGCATCACCCCTAGCTTGGGCGCCGAAGTTGAAGGCTTAGATTTGAGCAAAGAGTTATCGAGCGCACAGATCCAGGCGCTTCAGACTGCCTTTGAAACGCACCACGTCTTGGTGTTTCGAGATCAAACGTTAAGCCGCGAGGCCCATAAAGCCTTTGCAAGTTACTTCGGCCCCATCCACGTGCACCCTTCAAAGCGCAATCTGAAGCAAGACGAAGACCCCGACATCTTTTTTATCGACATCAAGCCAGAATCGAAACAGAGCAATGGCGAAACCTGGCATTCGGACATCACCTGTGAGGCGATACCACCCTATGCCTCGATGCTGTACCTAACGAAAGTCCCAGAGAATCTTGGCGGTGACACCCTCTTTGCGAACTTGCAAGCGGCGTTTGAAGAGCTGTCGCCAGATCTGCAACACTATCTCATGCAACAATCTGCCTTCCATGATGGTGAGCTGGACTTAATGCGGTATGGCATACGGCTCAAACCCGGTCAGTCCTATCCTGCTCACGCGCACCCGGCGGTCATTCAGCACCCCAAAACAAAAAAACCGGTGCTGTACGTCAACGAAGGTTTCACAGCACACCTTTTGGGTGTGCCCGCATTTGAGAGCAATCTTATTCTGCAGGGGCTCTTTCAACGCATTAGAACGAACGCAAGACACCAGTGCCGAATCAAATGGACGCCCAACATGATCACCCTCTGGGACAACTACAGTGTTCAACACCAAGCAATCTTCGATTACAGTGGCTACCATCGATATGGTGAGCGCATTACCCTCGCGAGCGATCAGGCGCCGCAAGCCTACACCGTCGCTGCCCCCTCACAATAACCCTAAGACGCGGTTCGGTTTCGAGCTCACCATGCGCGTCATGACGGAGCCACCGCAGCCCTGCCGACCTCATTGCAGCGATAATGATATCGACTCAAAAGCGATGATAACCGCGCATCGAGCGCCTGAGCACTGATACCAGAGGCCGACCCGAGTCGATGCCACGGGCTGCTGCTTTGACCGACCGGCAGCCAAGGTCCTTGATCCTCGCCTAGGGCGCAGGGCTCACCCACCCGAGCAAACTCGATCCAAGCACGACGCAATTGGTTGCCCCAGGATTCCCAAGCCGAGGCCGGACTGAAAACCATTGATTCAAACAATAAAAAACTGTCGAAACCATGTGGACTGCCCATCAAGGGCAACCCTTCAGGGCCGGGCACATCCAGGTAATAGCGATAGGCCGGCGCCCCATGGCTTGCGACCGCCTCGGACAGAACCCACGCCGACAGCAAGTACCGCTCATCACCAAAAAGACGTTGGATCCCCGTTTCTGTGCCCGCATCAAGCTCCACCTCATACAGCGCCCGCCAGCCCGGATCCCACTGATCCCAAACCCTGGCATAGCCTTCCGGCGTTATTTGGTAGCTCGGCATGACCGAGCCGTCAAAGCTGTTGGCACCGGTTAAATAGGGAATCGACACCCCTATCCCCCGCGCAAGGCAGCGTCCCGGTTCATCTAAGACCGTCCTGCCATCAACAATCGGTCGTTGAAAGCCGCTTTGGCCCCTGATGATGGTGTTCGCGGGGAGCTGCAAGAGCGAAGCTTTTGAAAGCTCAAGGGCCGCAATGCGCCGCAAGATCTCATTGGCATTCTCCTCAGCGGTCTCTGGGCTCTGATGCAAGATATCCCGTGGGTCCTGATCCTTGGGATTGACGCGCAACAAAGGCCAGGTGCCATAACCACTCTGAGCAATGGCTTTGTGAAACAGTCCCGCCCCCTGCGGCATGGTCATGAGCAAATTGACCGCTTGCCCGCCGGCTGAAACACCAAAAATCGTGACGTTCTCGGGATCGCCGCCAAAGGCTTCGATATGATCTTTGACCCATTGCAACGCGAGGATCAGGTCCAACAAGCCAAAATTTGCAGTTTGGCTTTCAACTAAAGGATGGGCCACAAAGCCCAGCATCCCGAGACGATAATTCGGTGCAACCAGCACCACCCCCTCTTTCGCAAACACCGAGCCCCGAACCCGATTCGAGCCGCTACAAAAACCGCCGCCATGGAGCCAAACCATCACCGGCGCGCCCCGCGCCTGATCTGGCGTCCAGATATTCAAGTTCAAGCAGTCTTCGGACGTTTCCGCGAGCGCAAGACCGGTTTCCGACAACTGAGGTGCCATCGGGCCAAACAACCGCGCATCGATGATGGTATCGCTTGCCACAACGGGGCTTGGCGGCTGCCATCGCCGCGCTAGAACCGGGGGTAACGCGTAAGGGACGCCGCAAAAGGCTTGCACACCATCGCGTTGACGACCGACCAGCGAGCCTTGCGGCAACCGGACCCTCGGCTCAGTCGTCGTGACCGTCAAATAAACCTCCCATTTCGACGCGTCGGCAGCGCCAAGTCAGCGCGCCTGATTACGCC
This sequence comes from uncultured Pseudomonadales bacterium, assembly GCA_905182155.1. Lineage (GTDB taxonomy): Bacteria > Pseudomonadota > Gammaproteobacteria > Pseudomonadales > Azotimanducaceae > UBA9926. Next base: position 30,189 of record CAJJAX010000019.1, on the reverse strand, counting down.
GCCCAGCACACGATCCGCATTAGGCTGTTGGTACCCAGCCTGCACACCAACCGGCGCCGGCCACCAATCGGCTTTGGAACAACTGACAGGGCGCCCACGCTGCGCCGGCATCGCTCGTCACGTAAAACCGGCAGTTCTGGCAAATTTGATCACTGGCGGCAACGCCCATCTTGTCGGCCCGGTTGGCCTGCGTCGCATCTTCAACGTAACGCAGCGCTTTTGCAGCAGGATCATCTAAAGGCACTTTGCCAGCGCCGTGGGCATTCAAACTCACTGCGGGCACTAGGGGAATTAGCGCGAGGGCTGCGCCTTGCTTTAAAAATTGTCGACGCGTACTCATAATTTTATTTCCTTGATAAGCTAAACCACTGCAAACCCAAAAGCTCGCCATGAGTTATTCGTTAATAGAGGCGATTTGGTTTCAAAAACCAATAATAACATCCCCTCTCGCCGAGTGTTCCCGAAAACCGTCTCAGACGACCTACCGAGTTTCCGTTGCGCTCATAATAATCGTTCCGCTCGCGCCGAACATGCCGCCAACCCCGTGGCAAACCGAAAGTTCAACCCCGTTAACCTGAGCCGCTGCCGTCCCGCGCACTTGTCGGACGCTTTCTTGGAGCGCATACATGCCGTACATACCAGAATGCATATAACTCAATCCGCCACCATTGGTATTGAGCGGTAGCCTACCGCCCGGCGCCGTCTGACCCGAGGCAATAAAGGCACCCGCCTCGCCGCGACCACAAAAACCAAGATCCTCTAGACCGTATAGCGGCAGGTGGGCAAAAGCGTCATAAATCATCAAATGATCCACATCGCTGTGATTAATTCCGGAGGTCTCGAAAGCCCGAGCACCAGCCATTTGGAAAGCCCTCGAACGAGTGAGGTCCTGCATCTGACTGATCATCGGGGTTTCGGTACTCTCACCGGAACCTAGGATATAAACCGGTGCTTGCGGAAAATCTTTCGCGCGCTCGGCCGAAACTAAAATGAGCGCGCCGCCACCATCAGTCACCAAGCAACACTGGGACTTTGTGAACGGGTACGCAATCATTCGGTCGGCCAGCACCGCCTCAACCGTGGTTGGATCTTTCAACGTGGCGCGCGGGTTCAGGCTCGCCCATTGCCGCTGAATCACGGCAACCGATGCCAGCTGCTCAAGCGTTGTGCCGGTGTCTTTTAAAAACCGCAGTACCGGTAGGGTGAACATCGTCGTCGGCCCCATACCCCCAAAAGGCGCTTCAAATTGGCCTGCCAAAGAACCAGGCGAGCTCGCCCAACCGGCTCGGCCCACATTAGACCGGCCACTTTCGCCATGGGTAATCAGTACAGTTTGCCGGCCCGGCCTCGATGGCCGCCGCCGCATGTCGAACATGCAGCATAAAACTACAGCCCCCAACCGCGGTGCCATCCACCCAGCTGGGCGCAATCCCGAGATAATGCGCCACCGCTGTTGGCGACTCTCCTGCCGTGGCAACCCCGTCGATATCTTTTATCGATAGCCCCGCGTCTTGTAAGGCATTCAGGGCGGCGTCGGCATGGAGCTGGATCTGGCTCATCTGCGGAATTCGACCGAGAAAAGTGGTTTCTGCTGCACCAACGATCGCAACCTTCGCCGCGCTCATGAGGCAGCACCATCGGGCTCGAAATAGGGCAAAACAATACCCCCCCGAATCGGTCTAAAAGCCACCGTCAGCGGCATATCTAAAACCAGCGCTTCTGGGGTTTGCGACACGTTTAAAATATTGCTCATCATCTTGACCCCTTCTACAAGCTCGACCACTGCAATCGCATAGGGGCCCTCAAAAGCAGGATGCGGCCGATGATTAATCACATAGCTGAGCAACCGGGCTTTGCCACTGGCGCAGATCACCGTCACGGCTTGTTGTCCACACGCCGGACAAAAGGGTCGAGGCGGGAAGTACACCCCGTGGCAATCATCACATTGCTGCAACCGGAGTTCGCCTGCGACACAACCCGACCAGAAATGTTCCGTCTCGGGTGTTGGTACTGGCGCCGTAACCTGATCAAAATCAATATTCAAAGGATGGCCTCTTAATTTTTAGCTCAAGATACTTTTCGACTTAACATACCATGGCTTTTGGCCACAATCATGTCACAAACTTGCGCGCGCTAAATCGCGCCTCAAGGTGCCGCTCCGTGATTAAAATCATCGCCAAAGACTGTACCGCTCGCTGGATATCGGCAAACGAATTAAACAACGGATTAAAACCCAACCGAAGGATGTCAGGCGCTCGAAAATCCCCAACCACCCCAACCTCGATCAAGGCTTGGACGATGGCATAGGCCAAAGGATGTCGAAAGCTGACCTGACTGCCTCGCAGACGCGAATCTCGCGGCGAAATCAGTTCTAAATCGCCCTCGACGTTATCCACAAGGTGAATCAAATAAGCCCCCAATTTTTCAGATTTCGCGCGAACTTGCCTTAAGTCAAGGCCTCCAAAAACCGTTAAGGCCGCATTCAAAGCTGTCATTGAGAGGATCGCCGGCGTTCCTGATAAAAATCGTTTGACGCCCTCGGCGGGCTGATAATTCGGCGAAAAATCGAAGGGCTGAGCATGCCCCATCCAGCCCGACAGCGGCTGACTGACCCGCTGTTGATGACGACTCGCCACGTAAACATATGCAGGCGCGCCGGGCCCGCCATTTAAAAATTTATAGCCACAGCCGATGGCAAAATCGACCTTTGCGGCATCCAAGTCAAGGTCGACCACGCCGGTTGAATGCGATAAATCCCAAATAACCAGCGCCCCCACCGCATGGGCGCGGGCGGTCAAGTCGGCCAGGTCGTGCATTGCACCGGTTTTAAAGTTGACCTGCGTGAGCAACACAATGGAGACGGACGTGTCCAGTTGATCAATGAGCGCATCCGCCTGAACCACCTCAAACACTGGGGCATCGGGCCCAAGCAGGGCGGTGATGCCCTCGACCAAATAGAGATCGCTCGGGAAATTATCAACCTCACTCAAGATCTTGGCCGGACGCCGGCCCAATTGAAGCGCTGCGGCCAAAACCTTAAATAAATTAACTGACACGGAATCGGTGCAAATCACTTGTCCGGGCGCAGCGCCAATCAGACGCGCTATTTTTTCACCGACGCGGCTGGGCAGGTTAATCCAATCGTGATCATTCCAACTTTTAATCAGCGCAGCGCCCCACTCTGCTCGAATCACCCGCGCCATCGCGTCGGGTACCGCCTTCGGCAAAGGACCCAGAGAATTGCCATCAAGGTAAATGAGGTCTTCGGGTAGTTCGAACCCTTGCCGAACCTGCGCGAGTGGATCCGCCTGGTCTAACTCGACTGCCGACCAATTCTGCTCTGCCGCGATTTCACCGACCATTGCACAGTCCTTTTAAGTAATTCAGAACTTGCCGGCCGGCCGTACTCTGAGGATAAATAAAATCAAAATGCCCTGCCTCGTGGGCTTCAACCAGCTCGCAACCCGAGGCTGCGGCAAAGACTAAACTCTGCTCGGCTGGCACTAAGGCATCCACCGGGCTATAGAAAACCGTCACCCCGGCCGCCATCAGCAAATGCCGCGGAGAGAGCGTTTCAGCACTAATCCCTTGGGCTGATGTTAACAGCGCCGAGGCCATTACCTGACAACTGTTACTGCCCTGACCGTAACCTTCAAGGTCGGTGATCGGCGCGAAGGCAAGCACCTGCCGCCAAGGCACAACTGAGTCTTGTGCGCACTGGTCTAGGCCCTGCTGCCTGCGATTGAGCCAAAGTGCCAGGTGCGCGCCCGCCGAATGTCCCACGAGAAAACTCCGATCCTGATCGATCTGCACGCCCCAGGTTGTCCAAAACCACTGCGCGGCTTCAGTCACATCAACAAAAGTGCCCGGCCAACCGCCGCCGGGTTCTCCGAGGCGACGATATTCTGGCAGCCAAACGAGAAAACCGCATTCGGCTAATGCCTGACAAAAGCCCCGCGCATGGGTGAGATCAAAGGCCGAAGACCAGCAGCCGCCATGAAGAAACATCACCGCGGGATACGGCCCATCACCCGCAGGCCGCCAGATCTGGCCGCACTGACTCGGCGACTCAGCGCTGTAAACCGCGCTGGCATCGTGGGCTGCCAGACTACTGAGGCTTAACAATTGTATAAAATCAATCTGATTCATCGTGTCTATGTGCACCCAGTCGCTGGTTTACCTCGATGTCTATTGACCTGAAATGACCAACTAAGGAATGATGACCGTTTCAGGAGAGCTTTATGCTAACGGACATTGTGGACAAAGTCGTCTGGGTTACCGGCGCATCCAGTGGCATCGGCGCTGCCGCGGCCATCGCGCTCAGCCAAGCGGGCGCTAAGGTGATCCTTTCCGGAAGGCGGGCAGAAAAGCTCCGCGCCATCGCGGCAGATTTGGATCATGAGACCCTGGTAGCCCCGCTCGATGTGAGCATTGCCGAGGATGTGACCCAGGTTGTTGATCAAATTATGGCGCAATACGGCCGGATTGATATTCTCGTTCACAGTGCCGGTCTGAATATCACTGATCGCGCTTGGCCAAAATTATCGACTTCGAACTGGAATAAAGTCATCGACGTCGACCTTAATGGTGCTTTTTACTGCTGCCACAGCGTCTTGTCGATTATGCAAAAGCAACAAGATGGACTGATTATCAATATTTCCTCCTGGGCAGGACGCTATGTGAGCCGCGTCTCGGGCGGTGCTTATTCTGCGGCGAAACATGCCTTAAACGCCATGACCGAGAGCATCAATCAAGAATATTGTGCGGATGGCATCCGGGCCTGCGCAATCTGTCCGGGCGAAGTCGCCACTGAAATTTTAGATGCGCGACCGGTGCCGGTCTCGGCTGAAGATCGATCGCGCATGGTGCAGGCTGAGGACTTGGGCGACTTGATTTTGCATGTCTGCAGAACCCCGCCCCATGTCTGCTTGAACGAGATCACCATCAGTCCCACTTGGAACCGGGGGTATATCGGACGATGAGTACACTAGCTGTTGGCGTTATGATCTTTCCAACCCACACCACGATGGGACCCATGCAACTGGCCCAAGCCCTCGAAGAACGGGGGTTTGAGAGCGTATTTGTACCCGAGCACACCCATATCCCAACGTCCCGAAAATCGCCTTGGCCAGGCGGCCCGACCTTGCCCCAGGAGTATTACAACACCTTTGACCCCTTCGTCTGGTTATCGATTGCCGCCGCCGCATCAACCGAGCTTAAGCTCGGCACTGGGATCTGCCTGCTCCCCCAAAGAGACACGCTCATCACGGCAAAACTCGCTGCCAGCCTGGATCGATTGTCCGATGGGCGTCTCATTTTTGGGGTTGGCGCCGGCTGGAATGAAGAAGAACTGGTCAATCACGGGGCGAACTTCAAAACTCGATTCCAAAAACTTGAGGAACAAGTCCAAGCCTTAAAAGGCTTATGGACCCAAGAGGTTTTTGAATATCAGGGCGCGCACATCCAGTTTGAAGCGGCCTATTCATCGCCGAAACCTGCGCAACCGCTTGGCCCACCCATTTTGATTGGTGGCGAAACCGACCATACCCTTCGACGGATCGCACGTTTTGCCGATGGCTGGCTGCCGAGAGCTCGGCATGGTTTTGACCCGAGCGACAATTTAGCCCGACTGCGGCGCATGTGCGCCGCCGTTGGCCGCCCCATCGATGAGATTTCAACCTCGGTATTCGGCGCGCCGGCCGACCTTGAAACTCTGAAAGGCTATCAAGACGCTGGCATTGATCGCGTGCTGCTACCGCTACCCGCCATCGCGCCGGATGAAGTTCTGAAAATTTTGGACAACTATGCCGAGGACATCCTCAATCGATTGAATTAATCGAAAACCGCTTCAATCAAACAAGGCCCTTTGCGCTGCATTGCGGCCTTGAGTTGATCGTTAAAGGCTTCTGCCGTTGCCGCTTGGCTCGCCGGCACGCCCATACCCTCAGCCAGTTTTACAAAGTCTAAATCTGGGTTACTCAAATCCAACATATCCAGCGTTTTCTTCGTCATCGACTGGGCCCCAACTCGCGCGAGCTCGACTTGTAATATCTGATATTTCCGATTGGCGAAGATCACCACGCAGACGTCTAGGTTTTCTCGAGCCATCGTCCAAAGTGACTGGATGGTATACATCGCGCCGCCGTCGCCATGCAGACACAATACCTTTCGATCGGGGCAGGCGACTGCCGCACCAATTGAAACGGGCAACCCATACCCAATCGAGCCACCCGTCAAGGATAACCAATCGTGGGGTTCCGCGGCCCGCGTCATGGCAGGAATATAAGCACCAGATGTGGCACTTTCATCAACGATGATGGCGTCGGTCGGCAGGTAATGACCGACCGCTCGGGCCATACTTTCCAAAGTCAAATCCCCGGAGGCTAAATCCGGTTTTTGCAGTTTTCTTCTGCGCGGACTCAAATCCTCGGCGCCGAGCGCCTTAACCAACCGACTCAAGGCATCCAATGGATCCTGGTCAACGTCGGCCAAGGTATGAAGCGCGCAACCCGCTGGGTAAAACTCACTGGGCTTGCCGGGATAAGCAAAGAAACCAACCGGCGCTTTGGTTGCGACCATAATCATTTGTTCTGCGTCTTCGAGTTGAACCAAGGCTTGCTCGGCGAAATACCCCAACCGTTCAACCTCACACCGGCCCTCACCTCTGGCGAGTTTCGGCGTAAAGGTGTCACAGATCAGGCGCGCTCCCGTGGCTTGGGCAACTTGATCTGCCAAGTCCAGCGCCGCCTCGGTCAGTGCGCCGTGGGACAGCATGAGAACGGTTTTACGAGAGTTGTTCAAAAGCTGACAGGCTAGATCGATCATTGCTTCATCCGCGAGCAAATTGGGGTGTTGCGGGAGTGCGGCAACCGGTGCAACCGATTCATCCCAAGCGCAGTCTGCCGGAATAATTAGGGTCGCTATCTGACCCGGCTGGACCATCGCTGCCTGAACCGCTTCGGCGGCGTCCATGGGTAACGTCGCGGCACTGGCGACGTTTCGGACCCAATGCGAGATCGGCGCCGACAGGCCAATGACATCCGAATTCAACGGCGCATCATATTTTTTATGGTACGTGGCGTGATCCCCAATAAGATTAATCACCGGCGAGCGAGCCTTTTTAGCGTTATGCAGATTCGCCGAGGCATTGGACAATCCAGGCCCAAGATGCAGCAAGGTTAAAGCAGGTTTGTCCGCCATACGGGCATAGCCATCTGCCGCCCCAGAGCAAACCCCTTCAAACAAGCTCAAGATCGACCGCATCTTGTCGCTCTTTCCAATGGCGGCAACCATGTGCATCTCGGAAGTCCCTGGGTTTGAGAAACAAACCTCAACACCCGCATTGATCAAGGTTTCTAACATACTTTCTGCGCCATTCATTTTTGATCACTCCTATTGTTGTTCAGGTGTTGTACTGCTTGTTATCTTGTTAGATTGTTGCGCTGCTCTGATGCCCGATTCTATGATGCGAACCCGCCTGTCTGAATGGGTTCTGCTCATGTCCGTCGCGCCACTTGGCGTTTCAGAGGGGTTCTCTCAGCATGCTGTGACCTGAATTAATCGACGCTTTCGGAAACATCATCTACCGAATCCGTGCCTCGATCGTACACCAGGCGACCCGAAAGCCAGGTTTGGCAAACCGCAATCTGACTGATGGCATCGACCGGGCAGGTCAGTGGATCTTGTTCTAAAATCACAAAGTCGGCAAACTTTCCAGGTTCGAGGGAGCCAATCTCATGATCGGAGTGACATTGCCAGGCGGCATCGATGGTCATGGCGCGAAGTCCCGCCATAACACTCACAGCCTCCCACGGCGCCAGGTGTTGACCCGGCTCTTTCCAGAGACTTCGCGTTACCGCATTTTCGATACAGCGCAGCGGACCCATTTCGGTTACGGGTTCATCTGAATGAAGGGTCCACCGTATGCCTGCATCCTCACAGGCTTTGGTGCGATCTAATAGCACGGCCTTGGCCTCGCCAAACACCTGATCCCGCATCGCATGGCCCCAATAATAGACATGGCCAATCAGGAAGCTCGGTGACAAACCCAGCGCTTTGATCCTTTGTATTTGCTCGTCATGCAGAATGCTGCAATGTTCAATCCGGCAGGGTGCATTGAGCACTAAACCGGCCTCAACAACGGCTTCAAAGGCATCGAGTACGCGGTCAATCGCCAAGTCACCGTTGGCATGAATGACCAACGGCCAACCCTGCTCAGTTCGACTTCGAACCATGTCATTTAGCGCATCCGGCTCGACATAGGCCAAGCCCGCATCCTCTTTGTATAAATACGGTTCGCGCTGCAGTCCTGAAAAGCCCTGATTCGACCCATCGGACACGATTTTCCAGCCAACCGCCCGGACCAGTGCATCGCCATGCCCGTACCGAATGCCCGTAGCGTCCCACTTCTCAGCGAGCCCATAGCTTAAGGAGTACCGAAGCCTTGCGGTCATGCTGCCCGATTTTGCCAAGGCTTCGTAGATATCAACCTCGCTCACCCCACGCACCATTCCAGTTGCTTGATCACAAAAGGTCGTGATGCCTTTTCGATTTGCCCGACCGCAAACGCCCAGCGCGGCTTCCGCAAGATCATATTCCCGCTGGGCCAGATTATGCCGGGCCACACTGCCAATCGCCCGACCGCCTTTCAACACGCCATTGGGCACGCCCAACGCATCTCGTCCGTAAGGCGATGCGGGGTCATCAGGCGTCGCCTTGGTAATACTCGCCGCGGCAAGCGCCGCTGAGTTGCAGTAGGCAAAATGAAGCGACGCGTTATAAATAAACACCGGATTAACGGCCGAGACCGCATCGAGCTCGGTGATGGTCAATTGATCTGGGCCATCCTGCAAAGATGGGTCAAATTGGCGCCCCATCAACCACTCGCCTGGCGCGAGGGTCGCGGCGAGCGATTTTAAATGGGTCAGCGCATCCTGGGTTTTTGAAAACCGGTAAGGTCCCACATCTTCCAAACCGCCAATGGTCGCGATCGGCAAAAAGTGCATATGTGGCTCGATAAAACCCGGCAGGATGGTGCGGCCCTTGGCATCAATCACCTGCAGGGTGTCGCCATAGGCTTTGACCAGGTCCGCGGCATCGCCACAATCAACAACTTTGCCATCCATAATGGCGAGGGCATCAACAACCCGCATTGCTGAATCCATCGTATAGATTTTTGCGTTCACCCAGAGGCCATTGATCACTTTGCTGGGCTGCTGGCCCCGAGCGGCCCAGTGCTCGGGCTGCGTGAGCTGTTCAATATCGTCAAACTGCTCGGCCAGTAAACTCGGCAAGGCTGAACAACACGCGCAGCCGTGGCGGTCGTGCGTGTCATAAGCGGGCAAGGTTTCTGCCCAATTTTCGAAGGTGTTACGATCATCAAAAAACATCCTCGCACTGCACCTCTCTTGAATGGATTACCCGGTCATTGTGCTAAAGTTTAACAATGAGTGCACCCATAACTTTCGACAATTCCTTTGCCCAGTTGCCGGCCAGTTTTTATACTCGCCAAGCACTGCAACCGGTTGCCAAACCCGATCTAATCCAAACCAACCAGCGTCTTGCTGAGCATCTTGGCATCGATCCCGCCTGGCTAAGGTCCAATGCAGCGACCCAGGTTTTCGCCGGCAATGAACTGCTCCCCGGCGCGGATCCTTTAGCCACGGTTTACGCCGGCTTTCAGTTTGGCAACTGGAATCCTCGCCTGGGCGACGGCCGCGCGCTCTTACTCGGTGAGATTCTGACCCAGACCGGCTCGCGCTTTGACCTGCAACTCAAGGGTTCAGGCCCAACCCATTACTCACGAGGCGGTGATGGCCGCTCACCCTTGGGTCCCGTTCTTCGCGAGTATCTGGTTTCTGAAGCCATGAATGCCCTCGGCGTGCCAACGACCCGCGCCTTAGCCGCAGTCACAACGGGCGAAACGGTCTATCGTGAACAGTCTGAACCCGGCGGCGTGCTCACTCGGGTGGCAAGCAGTCATATTCGATTTGGTTCCTTTCAGTACTTTTCAGGCCAGCAAGATCTGGACAACCTAAAGCACCTAGCGGACTACACCATCAACCGTCACTACCCGATGCTGCTTGATTCAGATCAACCTTACCTGGGCCTTTTGGAACAGGTCATTGAGCAGATCGCGGCGCTCATCGCAAAGTGGCAGTGTCTTGGGTTCATTCACGGAGTGATGAATACCGACAACATGCTGATCACCGGGGATCACAATCGATTATGGCCCCTGTGCGTTTATGGATGAATTTGTGCCGAAAACCGTATACAGCGCCATCGACCAGCAAGGGCGTTACGCCTACCAAAATCAGCCCGCCATCGCGCACTGGAACTTAATGACCTTGGCACAAGCGCTGCTGCCGTTACTCGATGCCAATGAAGACGCGGCGGTCGAACAAGCCAAAGCCACCCTGCAGACGTTTCCAGACCGATTTGACCACTACTACAATGAGCAGAGCGCGGCCAAACTGGGGTTGACCGCCTCCCAGATTTCTCAGGCACTGTTCTCAGAGTTCCTGGCCTTGCTTGAAACCCATGAACTCGACTTTACCAACAGTTTCTCTGGACTCGCGGGTCGACTTGAAACCAACACACCCTTGCTGGCCACTGATGACTGGCTGAATTGGATGCATCAATGGCAAGCGGCGCGGGTTCACAGCGAAGACAAGGCGCCGGCCAGACAACGGATGGAACACGCCAACCCTTATATCATTCCGCGCAACCACCTGATCGAACACGCCATCCAGCAAGCTTACACCGACGCCCAGTTTGATCAGTTTGAGGCACTCCTGCAGGCGGTAACCAATCCCTTTGACCCAGCCCAGAGCGCCTCTATTTTTGCGCAGGCGCCGGCAAACCATGAAATCGTCAAAAGAACCTTCTGTGGCACTTGATTCAAACCCCGAGCACGCGTTGCCAGCAACACCGAAGGCGCGCATTGGGATTGATCTTGGCGGCACTAAAATTGAAGTTATTTGCTTAGAGCACAGCGGCCTCGTGTCGTACCAAAAACGATTTGATACCCCTCGCGATGGTTATGAGAGCATCCTGAAAGCCCTCGCTGACGCCATTTATTTAGCGGACCCAGAAACAGACCCAGGCTTAATGAAGCCGATCGGGATTGGCATGCCTGGCGCTGTTTCAAAAAAAACAGGCCTCATGAAAAACTGTAATACCACCGAATTAAATCATCGGAACCTGGCCGCTGATTTAGGTGAGGTCCTCAACCGCCCCGTTAAAATCGCCAATGATGCGGACTGCTTCACCTTGTCAGAAGCCATCGACGGCGCCGGTCAAGATTACCATTGCGTCTTCGGCGTCATCTTGGGGACCGGTGTGGGTGGCGGCATCGCAATTCATCAAACCCTCTTAGCCGGACCCAATGCCATCGCGGGAGAATGGGGACACAATCGAATTCCCCTTGAGCGCCTGCAATCCGATATCGACTTTCCATGGGCCTTAGACCGACCTTGCTATTGCGGCCAGAGAGACTGTATCGAAACTTGGTTATCCGGCGCAGGCGTCGCTAAGAGCTATGAGGCCTTAACCGGTGAACGTTGGACCGCCGCGCAAATCTTTGAAAACCCAGATCAATCCGAGGCAACTCAAAAAACCTTCCAACAGTATAGTCAGCTCTGCGCCCTATCGTTGTCGACGGTCATCAATCTCATTGACCCAGAAATAATCGTTCTGGGCGGCGGCCTTTCAAAAACTCCCGGGCTTTGCGCCGCCATTGCAGGCCATTGGGCGCACTATGTTTTTTCAGATCAAGTCGACACCCGCATTGAATCTGCCCAACATGGTGATGCCAGTGGCGTTCGAGGCGCGGCGTGGCTTTGGTCGCCAAGCGCCTATTCGACGTTCCGTTAAAGCAATGAATTGATTCAGGCCAAAGCCAAGGTCGGTAACGAACTTTGATCACTACCCGAATGCCGCAACAGCAATTGCTGAATGTCACCCGATTGCTCGAGCAGGTGTTGCGGATCTCCCTCAGACTCGAAATTGAACCGCATAACCGCTTCGGTGGTCGAGGGATTGAGACTAAACCGAACGCCCGACGCCAATCGATACGCTCGATGGGTTGCCGCGCCAAAGGTTTCGCCAACACCCACGACCTCAAGGCACCCACTTCCTTTGAGCAGTGTTTGGTCCAGATCAAGAATCATCGCCTCTGGGTCGTCCACCTTCAGACTCAATTCCGGCAACACAGCAACTTCCCCTCGGTAGCTTTGCGTTAATTGAGAGAGGGGTTGACCCGAATGCGCGATGATTTGAAGCATTGTGATCCAAGCCAGCATGCCCGAGTCGATCCCACCCAAACACCCAAAATAGTGATGCGCTGAAGACTCACCACCATAAACGGCGCCCGTTTGATGCATCGCTGCCCGCATATGGGCTGAACCCGTCGCAACCCGAACCCCGTGGCACTGATGGCGAGCAATTGATTTTTCAATACTCAGCACCAGTTTTGGGTCGTAGACCACGCTCTGAGATTCAGGATCCTTTAAGAAGTGATCGGTCATCATTGCCATGACATAGGCATTGGGCAGGAGAGCGCCCGCTTCATCAAAGAATACACAGCGATCGGCATCACCATCCCAGGCTGCCCCGACCCCCGCTCGACTAGCGGTTACGAACGCGGACATTTCTGCCGCTAACAGCGGCTTAAGGGGGTCTGGGCCGTCCATCGGTAGGTCTGCTTGCTCGCCTCTGACCCACAGCACGTCTAAATTCAAGCGCGCGGCAAGCGGGACCGCAACGAGACTCGCCGTACCGTTAAGGCCATTGAGCGCAAGGGGACCTGCCGTCCAATCAAACTGCACTTGCTGCGCGAGGTGTTCTACGAACGGGTCAATCAACGGCAGCGTCTTAGGCGCTTTCGGGCTCGGCTGGCGTTGACCTCTGAAATTTTCAAGCAGGGCTGCTCTTAATCGTTCGAGTAAATCGGCAATCGGTTCTCGATCGCCGCGCGCTTTAAACACTTTAAAGCCATTATCAGGTTCGGGGTTATGGCTTGCCGTCACCATGACGCCGAAGTTAATTCGATCGCGGCCAACCGCAAAGGCCACGACTTCCGTCGGACAAAGGCCCAAATCGAAGGTCTCACAGCCTGCGGCAACAAAGCCTGCCATCAACGCTTCGGCCAATGCAGCACTGGATACTCTTGTATCTCGACCAACGCCCACTTTTGCTTGGGGATACCAACGACCTAGCAGCCGACCGACGGCAAAGGCCAGCTCTACATCAATCTGATCGGGAAACCGCCCACGGATATCACAGGCCCTAAAAATGGCCGTATCCAATCGTTCAATCACATCCCCTTGATTTACCTTTGGCCGCAACAGATGTACCTTGAATAGGGTCAAGTCGAGAATCTTACCTTAAAATGCTCATCGGCAATATGTCTGAATTACCCTAAAGATTAAGCTGCGTCGCCTTCTATAAACCTCAGGATCCAATCCGCTACCCGTGCTTGATCTGGCGACTGCAACATCGATGCTGTGGCCGCTTCATAGTTCGCTTCGCCCACAGCCGCACGGCGAATCTGTAGTAAGGCGTGGGCATAAGCCGTGTCAAACTCTGGATGGCCTTGCAAGGTTAAAATATGCTGATCGATCAACATCCCCGCAATCGGGCAAAAATCGCTCTGGGCCAGAACCCTGGCAGACTCGGGCAATTGAGACACTTGATCTTGATGGCTTGAGAGCAAGGAAAATTGCGTCCCCGCGATCGCGTCCGAATTTAAATCAACCAATAATTGGGTTTCGTGGCGACCCACGCCCCAACCCCGATCGCTCTTTTCGGTTTTGCCGCCGAGGACGTGCGCGACCAGTTGATGCCCAAAACAAATACCCACGAGCTTCTTCTTGGCTTGATGCAGAGTCTGAACAAAGTCCCCAAGCCGTTGAATCCAAGGCGCCTCTTCATACACACTACGCTTGCTGCCCGTAATCAGATAGCCATCGCAGGCATCGAGATCTGACGGATACTCGAAATGTTCGACATCATAAACTTTAACCTCACACGGCCGCGCGCTCGCACTTAAAATGCGCGTGAACATATCGGAGTAATCTCCGTGCGTGGGTTTTAAGTCATCGAGCACACTATCGGCCTTTAAAATTCCAACAACCGTCACACCAGCCTCCTGATCGCGTTTTTTTTGCTCGCTTAAATAATTTCGAAATATCGAGCCAACTGCCAGTCATTGACATGCCGCTCGTACTCTCTGACTTCCCACGCTCGACTCGCCGCAAAATGGGCTTGGAATGCCGAACCAAAAATTGTGGCCGCCGCATTCGAGGTTGCAAATTTTCGGGTCGCGTCTAAAAGGTTACTCGAAAACTGTTGCGATGCGGGCAGCGCATCTTGCGCATCATAGGCATTACCCGACAGCGGATCATCGAGCAAAAGCGCTGACTCTATACCCAAAAGCCCAGCGCCCAAGGTCGCGGCCGCCGTCAAATAAGGATTTGCATCCGCTGAGCCAACCCGAAACTCCATTCGTTGCGACTTTTGCGACCCTCGGATCACCCGCAGCGCACAGGTTCTATTTTCAATCCCCCAGGTTGAAGCCGTCGGCGCCCAAGCACCTTTCACCAAACGGCTATAGCTGTTAATCGTCGGCGCAACAACGGCGAGCAATTCTGGCAAGTACTGCTGCACACCCGCGACATAACGCTTCATCACCTCGCTCATCATTAGCGGATCCGCTGGGTCATAAAATGCCCCGACGCCGGAGTCTTTCGAGGTTAAGGATTGATGGAGATGACCACTTTGACCTGGATAATCCATAGACCACTTCGCCATAAACGTAGCAATCATGCCCCGTTTTTGAAAGAAGGCCTTCACCAAGGTCTTAAAGAGCGCCGCTTTATCAGCAGCCTTAAGACAATCATCAACGCCGATGGCCGCCTCCCAAACCCCCGGGCCCGTTTCACAATGGACACTTTCCAAGGGCAAATCGTGATCCTCACAATAATCCATCAACTCATTAAACAGATCGGAGAGCGTAAAGGTTCTGAGTGCGGAATAGCCAAAATTTCCAGGCGTCAGTGGGATGAGATTACGGTAGCCCTTGTCGGCTGCAGACTGTGATGTTTCTTTAAAAACAAAGAACTCATACTCGAACGCCATGTGCGACTGAAAACCTAAGGCCGCGGCTTGTGCAATCACGCTTTGTAGACGGCTACGCGGGCAGATCGGATGCGGGCCGTCATCACCGACGAATTCCGCAAGAAACAACGGAATCCCCCCTTCCTCTTTTAGTCGGCGCTCGGTATTTAAGTCAATCCGATACAGGGCATCAGGAAAGGCTGTATGCCAGCCGGTGAACTTCGCATTGTCATAAAGCTGGTCATTAACGTCCCAACCCAGAACGCAATCACAGAACCCGGACACACCTTCGGCAACATCTGAGAATTTGTCCAAACTAATATATTTGCCCCGCATGACGCCATCAATATCGGTGAAGACCACCTTGACCCGACGGATCCCTTCCGCGCGGTATGTATCGATCAGACTTGTGCCTTGACTCATATTAAGACGCCTGTTTTGGAATTCGAATTGCGCGCACCATGTTGACCACGGACTCGGGCGGTGGTGGCGTCACCCGCATCACAACCAGAGCAACTGCGAAATTCAACAGCATGCCTAACGTGCCAATGCCTTCGGGGGAGATCCCGAACCACCAATGTTCGGCATGGTTTAGCTCTGGCGCCATAAACTTAAAATAGCTGATGTAGGACGTGGTTAAAATCAGTCCGCTGAGCATCCCTGATATCGCGGCCTCTTTATTCATTCGGGTCGAAAATATCCCGAGTAGGATCACAGGAAAGAAGCTGGCCGCCGCCAGACCGAACGCGAAGGCGACGACCTCCGCAACAAATCCAGGCGGATAGATACCAAACAACCCCGCGATCAGAATGGCAACGGCTGCAGAGACCCGCGCCCATCGCAGTTCTTGGGTTTCGGTTAAATTCCTCGCCAAGGTATTTTTAAGCAAATCATGAGAAATCGCCGATGAAATGACCAGCAGTAAACCGGCTGCCGTTGACAGCGCTGCCGCCAAACCACCCGCCGCAACCAACGCAACAACCCAATTGGGGAGCTGGGCAATTTCCGGGTGGGCGAGCACGATAATGTCTCGGTCGATATAAAGCTCATTGGCGCTCGCACCAACTTCGTTGGACACGAGTCGCTCACCGGATGCGCCGCGCTCACCGGAGAAAATTGGTTTCGCCGGCTCGAGCGCGGCGCCGCCGCGATACTGCAATTTCCCATCCTGATTTTTATCCACCCAGGCCAAAAGCCCGGAATCCTCCCACTTACTAAACCATTCTGGTAACGCTTGATACTCTGTTTCGTTCAACGCATCGATGATATTGAGCCGGGCAAATGCGGCCACAGCCGGCGCCGTTGTGTACAGCAAAGCAATAAAGATCAGTGCATAACCTGCGGAAACTCGGGCATCTCGCACGCTTGGCACAGTAAAGAACCGCACAATGACATGGGGCAACCCAGCGGTGCCGGCCATGAGCGCGGCCGTAATGAAGAACATATCCACCGTCGACTTTTTGCCTTCCGTGAACGCCGCCATTCCCAGTTCCTGGGTCAACCCATCGAGTTTATCGAGCAAAAACATCCCCGAGCCATCATTTAAAGTCGACCCAAAACCCAGCATGGGTAGCGGAACATTGGTTAACATCAGCGAGATATAAATCGCCGGCACTAAATAGGCGAAAATCAACACGCAATATTGTGCAACCTGGGTATAGGTAATCCCTTTCATCCCGCCTAGAACCGCATAAAAAAAGACAATCCCCATCCCGATGCCAACGCCCAAATCGATATCGACTTCAAGAAACCGTGAAAAAACAATGCCAACACCGCGCATCTGCCCAGCGATATAGGTAAACGAGATGAACACAACGCACAGCACCGCGACTAACCGGGCGGTCTGAGAGTAATAGCGATCACCAACAAAATCCGGGACCGTGAATTTTGCAAACTTGCGCAAGTAAGGCGCAAGACATAATGCGAGTAAAACATAGCCGCCCGTCCAACCCATCAGGTATCGCGCACCATCAGCCCCCTCAAAGGCAATAATCCCAGCCATCGACAAATAGGAAGCTGCCGACATCCAGTCCGCCGCGGTTGCTGCACCATTAGCGAGTGGGTGGACATGCCCGCCGGCCACATAAAAGTCTGCGGTTGAGCCTGAACGACTCCAAATAGCGATCGCAATATACAGCCCAAAGGTGAGCCCGACAAAAATGTAGGTTAAGACTTGGGCTGACATTACCGATCCTCATCCACGTTAAATCGTCGATCGAGGGCATTCATTTTAAAGACATAAACAAAAATTAGGACCACAAAGGTGTAAATCGCACCTTGCTGAGAAAACCAAAACCCAAGTTTCCAGCCAAAAAAACTATACTCATTGAGAGCATCGACCCAAAGGATGCCGCAACCAAAAGACACGAAGAACCAAACGAGCAAGAGGCTTAGTAAGGTTCTCACATTGGCCCGCCAGTAAGCTTCGTGCCCTGCTTCGTCCGAGACCCCAACCGGCTCGTCTGGTTGCCGAGCAGCGCTTGACTCAGTTTCTGCTTGCCGCTGATCTTCTTGGCTCATTCGTCGTTTCCTTATGCCATTACGTCAACAACTTGCCGACGCGACCCCCATTAGTTTGCTGCTTATCTTTCTGGCAAACAATGCTTCCGGTCCTAGGCGCTTTCTTGCCTGGTTTTAGTTTGCACTGAGCGGCCAGAGGCTGATTCCGCATCCCGGCCATCTTTTAGGTAATTGTTGCCCAAACCGGTTTATTTCGCCAATTTTTGTTATCCAAGCTGTTTTACTATCCAAGCTACTTTCTATCCAAACTACTTTCTATCCAAGCTATGAATAATGGGGCGGCTGACCCCTTGCTGTACTTTTCTCAAGGAAAGTCGCTCTGACCGACGTGCCACGAAGAAGAGGCAGACTGATTGACGCACCCACAATCAAAGATCCATTATCGAAAAGCCAATGACCCAATGGCCTGCGAACTTCAAACCCAACCCAGATGACCTCTACTGTACCGATCAAGCACCGAGCAACCTATCATTGATTGATCGCTTTCCTGATATCGGGCCGCCTCAGTTGATGATGACCTCGTCGTCGTCATCTGATTCGAGCAGCCCGATCGACTCCATGGGCCGACCATCAACGAGATGCTTTGGCATCACTTTACTGGTTTTGGCGCCCAAACTGCGCATCGCCTCAGCGCGCTTAATCAAATTACCTCGGCCACTCGAAAGTTTTTTATGCGCATCATCAAACGCATTCTGGGTGGATGCCAATCGCGTACCGACGAGTTCAAGATCCGTGACGAAACTCACCAGTTTGTCGAACAGCCCGCCGGCCTTTGTGGCAATTTCTTGAGCATTACTGCTTTGGTGCTCATATCGCCAAATATTTTGAATCGTTCGCAGTGTCGCCAACAGCGTGGAAGGCGCAACAAGGACGATATTTTTTTCAAACGCAGAAGCAAATAAGTCACCATCGTGTTGCACGGCCAGTGAGAACGCAGCCTCAACGGGTATGAACAAGAGCACAAAGTCGAGCGTGCGTACGCCTTCAAGATTCTGGTAGTCCTTCTCGCCTAATGTTTTGATGTGCTGTCGCACAGATTGGATGTGTTGCTTCAGGCTCAATTCCCGCTCGATACCATCATCAGTCGAGCAATATCGCTCGTAGGCCGTTAGAGAGACCTTTGCGTCAATCACAACATCCTTCTCTTCGGGTAGATGAACAACGACATCGGGCTGAAAGCGACGACCCGTTTCGGTTTTTAGATTAACCTGAATCTCATACTCTCTACCTTTCACTAGCCCCGATTTTTCAAGTACGCGCTCGAGAATAATTTCACCCCAGGTTCCCTGAGTCTTACTTTCGCCTTTCAGCGCATTGGTGAGGTTGATCGCATCCTTGCTGATGCGAGCATTAAGCTCTTGAAGACTCTTCACTTCCTTTACCAGCGAGAAACGTTCTTTGCTTTCATTGTTGTAGTGATCTTCAACCCGCTTCTCAAAATCTTTAATCTTCTCACCGAGGGGTTTTAAGACGCTATCGAGCTGGGATTGGCTTTGCTCTTTAAACGTTTTCTGCTTAGCCTCAAAGATGTCTGCCGCAAGCGTCTTAAACTCATTACCGAGTTGTAACCTTGCTTGCTCTAGCAGATGGATTTTTTCTTCGTGCTGTTTTTCCTGCGCGCCTATAGACGTCTTTAACTCAACTTCGCTCAACAAGGCGAGCTGAAGCGCATCTTCCTTGACTGATAAGCGCAGCTTCTGCGCTTGAAAATGCGCATTCAAATTTTCAATTTCGTTTAGCTTTATGCATCCGGGCTTGATTCTGATCAGTACCGGCACTCAGTACAGCTTGAAGACCACTGATCTCGGCCTTGGCCGCAGCGTCACGCCGGTCCCCGCGCCGAATCCAAAAAATTTGGCTGATGATCAGAAAGCCCACCACCAGACACAGGATTATTTCGCTTAGTTCCATCTCGACTCCACGTCAGGATCACGGTGAACCACAGGGTAACGTTTGAGCGATCCAGCCCAACCATCCTGCTGGTCGCAATCCCCCAATAGCCTAAACCAAGCCCCTAAAAACAGCCAGCGTCAGAAGGCGGGCCTGGATAAAGTGATCAATGCATCAGCGTGAACATCTTCCGACGATAGCTTGAGGCCATCGGGTCACCCTTCCCAAGCAATTCGAACACACGAATCAGGGTGTGCCGCGCCTTATCGTCCGACCAAGACTTGTCTTGCCGCAACATGTCCAAAAGAACCTGTAACCCTGCTTCAATCTGATCCGAGGCCACGAGCGCACAGGCAAAGTGATACAAATGGGATTGATCATCAGGATGGGCCTTTGCCAAGGCTTCAAGCGCGTCAATCGCGCCCAACTCGCTGACTTGCTGAACAAAATGCAGGCGGCTTTTGGCTTTTTCGATACCATCGGCATCGGCTGGCAAACTTGCAAGCAAGGTTTCCGCGTCTTGTATTTGGTTCGCTTGAATCATGAGATCGGCAAGTTCTGTTTTCAACGAAACGTTATTCGGTTCTTGAGCCATCATTTCACGGAGCATCCCCATGGCACTGTCTCGATCGCCAACGCTTAAATACTGTGCAATTTGGGCTCTGATCTGATCGCCTTCACTCATGGTCAGCTGATCGAATAACGCGCTGAGCGCGGCTTGGGTCTGGGGACCTTCAAGGTTATCCAGCAACTGTCCCCCTTTAACGACTTTGAGGGTTGGCAGACCGCGAACACCCAACTGCTGGACCAATTGCTGATTGGCTTGCACATTCACCCGGGCCCAAAACAATTTACCTTGGTAGCTTGGGATCAAGGTACCTAAAAGCCTAGAAAGCTCATCGGATGGGCCTGCGCCTTCGGCATAAAATTCTAAAATAACTGGGCTTTCTTGTGATTTTTCAACCACATCGGTTTGAAAATTCTGAGCCGTGATCTCGGTGACGAAGTCGGCTGGATTAATCTCGTTAGCGGGCATGGTGTTTTCCTTAAAACGGTGCTTGAGCGCAGTGTTGCCGCGCTTAAAAACCAAGCTTGGATATATTCAGCGCGAACAAAAACTCGCGAGCCGTACCTTTTGGTCAGGCTTGGCGGGCATTATAGAGCGAGTAGGATTTTGGAGCTAGCAAAGACCGCGACCGGCACAGACACTTGACCTGAGTTACGCCATAATCTGTGCCAAATTCTAGCATCGCCCCAAAAAATCGGGGTGCGACTCGGACGGCGCCTCAAGGATCGATGTTTTAAGGAATCAAGACGAGGCCCCATTTTTTTGAGCAGGGGTTGTTCCTTCCAGAACATAAGATCTTAAACCAGGCTTTCAGCACCAAAGCTTCGAGCAATGCGGTCTGACACCCTTATTTATGAAGGGCCTAATGTTCAAGACCCTAATTCTCAAACTGTTATTACTCAAGCTGTTATTACTCAAGCTGTTATTACTCAAGCCATTAGATCGCAAGCCATTAGTTCTCGAGCCCTTGGCTCTTAACCCGTGGGTTCTGCTGTATCGAGCGATAAAGTACTAGCGGGAAGTACTAGCGGTGAAGTACTAGCGGTGAAGTACTTAGCGGTGAAGTAAAACAATGAACGCTGCCGTCATCCCTTATTGACCAATCAACCCATCGAATGACCAGATCGTTGATCATTCAGCCCATCAGCCCCGGAAGCGCTAATTTGAAACCAGGCTGCCTGGGCCAAGCCAACCGCGTCCGCTAGGCGGAATAGACGTTAGGACTAACCCAAGAGCCTGAGACCATCTCGTCTGAGTGCAACAGCCAAGATACGACTGGAACTGAGCGGGTTCGTCCGACCCCGATAGAGGATTTTTCGACCTTTGCTAATCAACCAGGTATCTGACGACTTGATATGCTTAATTCTCATAGAGATCTTCCTTTATGACGTTATTTGTTATTTTTTGTTATTCATTTTGTTGTTACTTTTCTAGCGGTTCTTGCTGCTCTTTTAATGCTTGCCCTGCTTACTTTTGCCCTGCTTAGTTTTGCTAAGCTCAGTTTTGCCTGTCTTGGCAGGGGTTCAATCCGCTTATCGGCTCTTACTGGGTCCATTCGCGCTTTGTCGCACTGTCATACCACCTGGCATCACCCTTTTGTCGTCTTTTCGGCAGTCCTGTTGTTCGCCTTTAATCAAAGTCGCAATAATCACGGATGCAGTGGTTACAAGCTGACCAGTTCAATCACCCACTAGACGCTTTCGTCAGCGGGGAACCCATTAAAGCAAATAATACTGTTTAAGTATACAGTATGTATAAAAAAACAGTACTGCTCATGTGATCAATGCAACCCGATGACGCGAACGCTTAAGACTCCGGCTTAAGAACCCGCTTTCAAGCCGCCAAATAGCAGAACGAACGACGATTGGTTTAACCCGCTTGGATGACTTAGGGAACCGCTTGGACAATGACTTTAGATCTGCCAAGCGCCCTGCGTAGAAAAGACCTGTAATCAAAAAGGGGCCGCGTCTGGATGCCCGACTGCGCCCGAGTCCGACGTTTTAGGGTGTCTCGATGATCAACAGGAGAATGTTCGATTGCAGACTTTGCAGCAAGCTTGGGGAACCCGCGCCATCAACCCGCCGTTTTCGTGGACCCCTTGCTGCAAGGCATTGCGATAGGCCCTTCAAAGGCTCTGATGAGCACGCCGCTTGCCACCAAGCAGGACAACCGCCCCGCTCTAGGTTCAACAGACGTTGAAGTGTGCCTAAGGGGATAAATCGATCCAACCAAAACCATCCGCTTGACTTGCCAGGGTCAAGACCCCTTCCCAGTCACACAGCACGCGGGTCAGCGCTGATTTCGCCAGCGCTGACTGATTGTTTTTTTCACTGACATGAGAGATGACCAGATTCTGTAACCGGGGCAGGTTCAGCGACCCAACAAGTTCCGCGGCTTGGTCATTGGATAAGTGACCAAAATCACCGGCAACCCTACGCTTTAAGGCGGCCGGATAAGGCCCTGACGCCAACATTTCTTTGTCGTAATTGCATTCCAACATAAGCAGGTCACAGTCGTGATAGCGGTCTCGAACATGTGCGGAAATGTGCCCCAAATCCGTTAAAACGCCAACTCGGTTGCTTTCTTCACTAAAAATAAACTGGCAAGGCTCCCGAGCATCATGGGGCACAACGACGGGCTCAACCTGGATCGAGCCAATGGCAAAGGATCGTTCATATTGAATGGGCTTTAACGCCGGGAGCGGGCCCATTCGCTTGGCATCATAGGTGCTAGGCGTCATGTAAGCAGGGATATGAAATTTGCGCGAGAACGCCGCAACCCCATTGATGTGATCGGCATGCTCATGGGTCACCAGCACCGCATCAATATCCATCGGTGTTAAATCGAGCCGGGCTAGCCGGCGAATGGTTTCTTTTAAGCCGAACCCAAGATCAAGTAACAGGCGACCCTCGCGCCCTTCGATGACGGTGCTGTTGCCCTTGCTGCCACTGCCTAAGGATGCAACCCGCATGGGTTAAGTCGAGTACTCTTTAATGACCTTGAGCAATCGCTCGGCGGCCAGGCCATCGGCAAAGCCTTCGCCTTGATAAACGGTAACCAGGACTTCTCCTTCGACAGCCTCCAAACGGACCTCATAGAGATCTTCCGCTGCTTGGCCCTTATCGCCGCCACTAAATATTTTTCGAAAAAATGACGGCTTAGAGAGATGACTCGGCGTGTAATGCACGAAATACGTCTTGGTACTTCGATTGATGTCATTCACCGGAATATTGGCATTTTCCAACGCATCCCCAACCGTTGCCCAAGCTCGATTAAAATCGAGCTTGTAACGCAGCTCCGGTTTAATCCGGTCAGGAATCAAACGCGTCCGGCCTTCCGTTAGACCTGAGGCCATCATACTCATGGTGCCCTGGCTGATATTTTCGCCCAGATAATAGGCCATGGCTTTTAAGACTTCGCGCTCCAATGCCAAATCATCACTGCTGCCTTTCCAAACCATATTGTCCAGCCGGTAAGGCGCATCGGCAGGCACTTCGCGCTGCTCAATGTACAATTCCGTGCTACCGCTTCGAACCCCAGGCTCAAGCCTTAATTTAAACTGATACAGGTTGATGTCCCGAGTATTTCTAAAGACGTTGCCTTGCCGAATACTTTCAAAGACCGCTTCTGCCTCGCCTTGCCTCGCCGTCAACCATTTGCTCGTTAATATGCCTAGGGCTGGATCAGCAGCCGAGACCTCTAAATTATTGGCTTCCCAAAACTGCACGACTTTCGGCCAAACCACCGACGGGGGAATATCGAGGAACACCCATTGGGCATTATCGAGTTTTTTAATGACGATTTGGTCAACGCCATAGCGTGTGCTTAAGGGTTCTGGCCGCCGGAGTTCGTAGCGAGTACCCACGAGCCCCCTCGGATCTTGAATCTCCGGAATCGGCATCATTTCCACATAGGCCGGCGTCTCAAGCCCGTCAGGGACCTCAGTCATCTTGGAGGTGCCCATTTCCAGTCGCCCAATCATCTCTTCGTTGCCAAACCAACCACAGCCGGTGACAAAACAAATTAATGCGCCTAATACTCCGTTTCTCATGATGGGTTAATCCCCGCTGTCATCATCGCCTGTTTGACCCTCTCATGATGGTGCTCGGCAAGAGGCGTTAATGGTAGTCGAATCCCCCTTGGAATGCGCCCCATTTCTGCCAACGCCCACTTCACCGGGATTGGATTTGACGCAACAAAAAGACTTTGATGTAGGCCCATCAAGGGTTCATTCAAGGCCTCAGCACGCGCACGATCACCGGCAACCGCAGCCTCCGCCATGGCAGCCATTTGTGCCGGCACGAGGTTCGCCGTAACACTAATCGTACCCTGGCCGCCCTGCAGCATCAGCTCGCAGGCAGTTTCATCATCACCAGAGAAAATCATTAGGGCATCGCCGCACAAAGCTCGAATGGTTGCCGCCCGCTCGACCAACCCGGTCGCTTCTTTAATGCCAATCACTTGCTGAATATCAGCAAGTCGTTTGACCGTATCAGGCAGCAAGTCACACGCCGTTCGGCCCGGCACGTTATAAAGGATTTGAGGCAAATCTACCGCGGCGGCAATGGCTTTGTGATGCAGAAACAATCCGTCTTGCGTCGGCTTGTTGTAATAGGGTGTCACCAAAAGGCACGCATCAGCACCAGAGTCCTTCGCAGAAGCTGTGAACTCGATGGCCTCGCGGGTTGAATTGGCGCCGGTTCCGGCAACCACCGGCACACGACCATTGGCGGCGGTAACCACCGCTCGAATGATTTCGCAGTGCTCATCAGGCGTCACAGTCGGCGACTCACCCGTGGTTCCAACGGGAACAATGGCCTGTGTACCACTTTCAATGTGCCAATTCACCAGTGCATCAAGCCCCTCCCAATCAACGGAGTCATCGGATTGCATCGGGGTAACCAGGGCGACAATACTGCCTCGGATCATAAAGCATGATTCCATCGAAAAAAGGAGCTCATAATAGCCATGCTGGTTTGCCGGCACAACCGCCTAGGCGCGCCAAAACTAAATCGATCGCCTTGGCCAAGCACTCAAAAGCGCTTTCATCAAAATCGCTAAGGGAATCGCAAAAAACACCCCAGCCAAGCCGAACCAAGCGCCAAAAATCAGAACGGCCAAAATAATCGCGAGCGGATGCAAATTATTCGCCTCCGAAAAGAGCAGCGGCACCAAGAGCAACCCATCCAAAGCCTGGATAACAAGATAACCAACCATTAAGTAAAAAAATTCGCTAGAAAGACCAAATTGCATCAGGGCAACAATGGTGACCGGCACCGTGACCGCAGCAACGCCAAGGTAGGGAATAATGACTGACAAACCAACCAGAAAACCAAGTAGCGCCGCGTAATTGAGCCCGAAAAACACAAACAGTCCGTAGGTCACCGATCCGGCGATGATCAGCTCTAGGAATTTCCCACGGACATAATTCTCCATTTGCCCGCTCAACTCATCCCCGATCTGATTCATTAAAGGGCGCTCCTCGGGTAAAAAGCCCAAAACGTACGACAACAGTTGATCTTTATCCTTGAGCAAGAAGAAAACCAAAATAGGTACCAGCAAGGTGTAACCCAAGACCGTAATCAACACCGGCAACTGAGAGATTGATACGGTCAGGAGCCATTGTCCAAGCGCCGTCGCTTCATCACTGAGCAGATTCACCCAGACACTAATCTGGCGTTCGGAAATCACCAAAGGAAAATGTTCTTGCAGCGAAACCAGCGTTGCCGATAACCGGTCACTAAGCTCCGGCAGATCGCGATAAAGACTCCCAAGCTGACGCCAAAACCGGGGCATGAGAAATAATAAGAAACCAACAAAGCCCCCAAGAAACAACAAGTACGTGAACGTCACCGAGAACGAGCGCGGCACGCGCAACCGCTGCAATTGATTAATCACGCCTTGCATAACATAGGCCAGCACAATCCCGGTCAAAATCGGCACCAATACCGAACCCAGCATCACAAACAGTAAACTCAAACCCAGCAATATCGCGAGCAGGACCAAGGCTTCTTCGTCAGAAAAATACCGTCCAACCCATTTTTTAAGAATCTGTTTCACGTCAGGAGATCACTTTTTTTCAACCAATGCTTATAAACCCCAGCCTCGTCGGTCTGGTTTAACAGCGCATGACCACTTTGGTTAGCAAACACCTGAAAATCTCGAACCGACCCAGAATCCGTCGACTCGACCAAGAGCACTTGGCCCGCAAGCAGCTTATTGAGCATCTGCTTTGCCTTCAAAAGCGGCATCGGGCAATTCAACCCTTTGGTGTCTAGATGCACAGGATCATCACACTCTAAATTCACAACACCGTCCTTTTTAAGCTCACCAAAAAGTATATCAGGCCAACGCCTGTGATTCAGGTTGAACTCAAGGGCTTACCCCTGCGAACATAGCCTGATGAAATCGCGCAACATCATTACCTTCGTCTTGTGCACCGGGCTTGCCGGGCTTGCGGTCTTTGCAACCAACGCAAAGACCGCAAACAATGATTTGAATCTACCTGAACTTGGCGGGAGCAGTCCAGCAACCACGTCACTCGCCTTTGAGCATGATCTCGGACAACGATTTTTAAGAGCTGTCCGGGCGCAGACCCCAGGCTATCAGGATCCACTGGTGATTGACTATTTAGAGCACCTCGTGTTCTCACTGGCAGAACACAGTGACCTCCAGGACCGCCGCCTTTATATCACATTGATCGAGAACCCTTCGATAAACGCGTTTGCCGCACCGGGCGGCGTATTGGGGATCAATCACGGTTTGTTTCTGCACGCAGAAACCCAGCACGAGTTTACGGCCATTCTTGCGCACGAATTAGCACACCTTAGCCAACGACATTTCGCAAGAGGCATTGAGGCCAGCAAAAAAGCCGGTGTGATTTCAATTGCGGGGCTGCTTGCGGGCGTGATCCTTGCTGCCACCGCAGGATCCGAGGCCGGCATGGCGGCGGTCACAACCAGCCGTGGCCTCGCCAGCGCCCAGCAACTCAGCTACAGCCGAACCCGTGAATCCGAAGCAGATCGGATTGGCATCAGCACCATGACTCGCGCAAACCTTGACCCCAGAGCGATGGCTTATATGTTCGAGCGGCTTGATCGCCTCAATCGAGGCAGTGGCGATCAAATTCCTGAATTCCTTCGAACCCACCCCGTGACCCGAAGCCGAATAAGCGATACCTATAATCAAACGGAAAGCCTCGCCAAGAAGAAATGGGAACCCGATTTTGATTATCAACTCATCCGCGCCCGGGTCATGGTTTCTGATGCCGACCCCATTCAAAGTGTCATTACGCGGTTTGAAAATTATGCACTGGTAAGGCAAGGCGCTGCCTTGAGCGCGAACCAATATGGTTTAGCGTTGGCCTATACCAAGGCAAAGCGCTTTGATGAAGCCAAGGCCGTATTAGATGACCTGCTCAATCAGTACCCCAATCACATCGCCCTCGAACTCGCGCAGATAGAACGCTTGGCGGAGAACGGCCGATTACCCGAGGCCCTAGCGGCTGCGCGTCGGGTGCTCGCCATCAGTCCCAGTAATTACCCAATCTCGGTGATTTACGCAAAACTGCTCGATCAGTCAGAGCGCCCGGATCTTGCAAGCGACGTGCTGAATCAGTTGGTTCTGAGTCGAACTCACGACGATCAAGTTTGGTATCAGCTGGCAGAAAGCCTGGGTTTGGCGAACGACATACCGGGTGTCCACCAAGCCCGCGCAGAATATTTCCTACTCAATGGCGACTTGGATGGGGCGGCGAAACAATTAGGTTACGCGCTACCGCTGGTGCGTCAGAATTTTCAGCTGAGTGCGAAAATCAAACAGCGCATCGATGAAATCTGGGCGATGCAAGACCAATCGTCTCGTTAGGCTTTGTTGCGCAAACTAGCGTTTAAAATCAAGCATGCGCTGCAAAGGCACCAACGCCTTTTCGGCCAACTCAATGGGCACGATCACCTCTTGATCTTGCATCACCAGGGCGCGTTCAACCTGCGCCAGACTATTCATGGCCATCCAGGGACAATGGGCACAACTTTTACAGGTCGCGCCATTGCCCGCCGTAGGCGCCTCTAAAAAGCGCTTATTCGGCGCTTGCTGTTGCATCTTGTAGAAAATCCCGCGATCAGTGGCCACGATAAAGGTTTCGGCATCGGTCTCAACCGCCGCTTTAATCAGTTGCGAGGTAGAGCCCACAACATCCGCCATTGCAACAACACTTTCAGGTGATTCTGGATGGACCAAGACGACAGCCTCCGGATAAACCTGTTTTAGATCCGCAATCCCGCGCGCCTTAAATTCCTCATGGACAATACAAGCCCCTTGCCAAAGTAACATATCGGCACCGGTCTGTTGCTGAACGTAGGCGCCCAAATATCGATCGGGCGCCCACAATATTTTCTCGCCTTGCGCACTCAAATGGTCAACGACATCCAGCGCAATACTTGAGGTCACCACCCAGTCCGACCGGCCTTGACCGCCGCCGACGTATTGGCATAAACCACAACGGTTCGATCGCTGTGTTCATCACAAAAAGCCTCGAAGGCGTCAATCGGACACCCCAAATCCAAGGAACAGGTTGCCTGCAACGTTGGCATTAGAACGGTTTTATCCGGACTCAAAATTTTCGCGGTTTCCCCCATAAAGCGAACCCCCGCAACGACAATCCGCTCCGCCGAACTCATCGCGCCAAACCGCGCCATCTCTAGAGAATCCGAGACACACCCGCCGGTTTCATCCGCCAAGGCCTGTAAGTCAGGATCGGTATAGTAATGCGCTACGAGCGTTGCATTATGCTGCTTGAGCAAGGCCTTAATTCGGGTCACCAACGCTGCTTTTTGTGAGCCAGTAAGGCCATGCGGTGCCGGATGCTTTGGAATCGTAATATTCATAGGGTTGCTCTTTATCTTTTATTTCATCAGCCCAGGGCAGCTTCTTAAATTTAACGCCCAGACTTTACTCAGTAGTAATTAATCTAGGGGTAGCCGACAATACCCATCATGAAGCTATTGTTTCTTACCCAACCGCTTGATGTCAAAGAAGACAGCAATTTAACCTTGCTGACAACCGCTGCGATATCGGCCGGCGTTGAAGTCGCCTGGGGTCACGTCGACCAGCTGAGCCTGGTTGCCGGCGAGGTGTTCACCCATGGCCAAGTTCTAACCACGCCACAATCTTTTCAGCGTGATCCAGACACCAACCAGGAACTGTCCTGCCGCAACTTTGATCTCGTTTGGTTACTGTCCCTCGGCAAACGGCACAGTTTCCTGGATAAGATTCAGCTCCTTAAAATACTGGAAACCCAAACTCGGGTCATTAACAGCACCGAGGCCCTTTTGTACCTCAGGAGTAAATACGGTCTGACCCAATTGGGCGATCTGTTTCAGCATCCAAAAACATTCGCCAGTAATCAAGTTCAGACCTTCATTGACATCATTGAGCGCGGCGGCGATTGGATTCTAAAGCCTGCT
This sequence comes from uncultured Pseudomonadales bacterium, assembly GCA_905182155.1. GTDB lineage: Bacteria > Pseudomonadota > Gammaproteobacteria > Pseudomonadales > Azotimanducaceae > UBA9926. The sequence continues at coordinate 630 of CAJJAX010000019.1, read as the reverse complement.
GCTGGCAGCCTTGGGCAAGGTGTTTTTTTACTGAACCGGGAAACTGACGATTATCAGAACCTCATTCGCTACCTACTGGGCCAAAACGAGGATCACTATCTGATTCTCCAAGAACGTATCCCCAGTATAGAGCGCGGTGAAAAACGCGTCTTGATGGCGGCAGGCCACCTGATCGGCGCCTACCTTCGAAACCAAGGCGGGGATCATCGTACCAATTTGATGCAAGGCGGCAGGGCAGCGCGAACCACGCTATCGGAAGCAGAGCAGGCACTTGCGATAAAGCTCGGCGCCTATTGCTCAAAGCTCGGCGCCGAATTCATCGGGATTGACCTCGTTTACCCCTACGTCATTGAAATCAATATCATTAATCCGGGGGGGCTTGGCACGCTCATCTCGCTCGGCGAAGCAAATCAGGCCCGCGAGGTGATCCAGAGAATCCTTCGGACTTAGATCTTGAGTTTTCAGTACGAATCGGTATCATGGGCGCCTTTACGAGGGCCGTTAGCTCAGTTGGTAGAGCAGTTGGCTTTTAACCAATTGGTCCCGCGTTCGAGTCGCGGACGGCCCACCAAAGATGTACGACAGGCGAGAAAGATCAGATAGATGGCTTGTCCTACAGCAACTGAAAGG
>CAJJAX010000018.1 GCA_905182155.1 uncultured Pseudomonadales bacterium | reverse complement strand
ATTGGATGTTTGCGCTGGTTCGAACCGACCCCAACGCGTCGAAGCACGATGGGATTAGTTTCGTTCTGTTAGACATGCACCAGGCCGGGGTCACCGTGAAGCCGATTCCGCTGATCTCTGGATCGTCGCCATTTTGTGAGACCTTCTTCGATAACGCGGTTGCGCTGCGCTCGAATTTGATCGGCGAACTTAATAAAGGTTGGACGGTGGGTAAGCGATTGCTGCAGTACGAGCGATCAGCGGCGCCAGCGCCAAGACGGAAAAAGTCCGTTAAGACGCTCAATCCTTATGCACAGATTGGCATGCAATATCTCGGTGAAAGCGGGGGTCGTATCACCGATCTTGAAGCGCGAGAAAAGATCACCAAACAGGTCATGCTCGAAAAATCGATGCAGCTGACGGTTCAGCGCGTCATGGCAGAAGCCAAAACGGTCGGGCCCCGGGTGCCACGACCTCGATCTTTAAACTCGTCGGGTCAACCATCGCCAAAGAAGGCTCTGCTTTGAAATCGGAATTACGCGGTTTGGCCGGTGTGGGTTGGGAAGGCGAGGGCTTTGACCAAGACGAGCTGGATGCGACGCGAGGTTGGCTGCGCGACCGCGCCGTCACCATTTATGGTGGCACCAATGAAGTTCAGATGAACATTATTGCGAAGCGGGTTTTGGGTCTGCCCGATTAATTGGCTTGGCGCGAGGCCCGCTCGTGCCAAGACGCCTTTGTGTTCTGTGGGGCCAAAACGTTAAATCGCGATGGCGCCTTGTTCAACCAAGGCTTTAATATCGGCTTGGGAAAGGCCTAGCAAGTCGTGTAATACCGCGCTCGAGTCCGCCCCGAGTCCTGGCGGGCTGGTGAGCGGCGGTGGCGTATCGCCTGAAAGCCGCAATGGGGTCTGCATTTGAGCAATCATGCCCAGACTGTCATGGCGACGCTGATGCAGGCTACCACGGGCGGTCATATGAGGGTCTTGCACGACTTCTGCCAACTGATTCACCGGTGCACAAATTACGCCGTGCGCTTGGGTTAAGGCCAACAGTGTTTGACGGGTTTTGGTCGCGCTCCAGCGCGTAATTTCCGCATCGAGTGCCATCACGTTTTGACACCGCGCTTCAAAATTATGAAACCGGGGATCCTCTGCGAGCTCAGGTCGGTCCATCGCCTGGCAAAGCTTTTTGAAATGCCCCTCCCGAATGCAAATGATGGCGATATACCCATCGCTTGCGACGTAGGTGTTGTAGGGCGCCAGGGTATTGCCGGTATGGCGGTTGCCGGCCCGAGGCATCTGCTGGCCTTGGGCATAGAAGCTGCCAATGGTGGTGGCAAGGGTTGGGAACACGCAGTCCTGCATCGAGATGTCGACAATGGCGCCTTCGCCAGTGGTTTCTCGGCGAAACAATGCGGTGACGATTGCGGCATAAAGATGCGTGCCGGCAATGAAATCCGCGAAGGCCGCAGCCGTTTTGAGGGGTGGCCCACCTTCTTCACCGGTGACGCTCATGACGCCACTGATCGCCTGAAGGGTAATGTCCATTCCCAAGTAATCTCGATAAGGGCCATCAGCATTGCCGTACCCGGTGCTGGAAGCATAGATTAACCGAGGGTTGAGCGCTGTTAGCGCTTGTGCGCCAATGCCGTATTTGGCCATGGTGCCGGGCGCAAAATTTTCTGAGATTACATCCACCTTTTGTGCAAGGCGTTGTATGAGCTGTTGGCCGTGTTCTGATTTGATGTTGATGACGAGGCTTTTTTTATTGCCGTTCAATAGGGCAAAAGGATAGGTTGCTGAAGCTTTTGGGTTGGTTGAACGCAGGGTTTCGCCCTTCAAAGACTCAACCTTGATCACGTTCGCGCCGGCTTGCGCCATCAAAAAACCGCAGTAAGGCCCATTATAGACTTGGCCAAAGTCGAGTGCTGTGAGACCAGACAAGGGGTTCATCGAGGGTCCTTTGACGAGAAAGTTACGCGGAGTCAAACACGTTGGCCTTTTACGGGTCAACCTTTGATGCTGCTTGTTTGTTCTGGACGTTAGGCTATGGGATCAGGGCAGTCCGCTTTTTAATGGGTAATGGCGTGCAAGGCCCCGTGAGAAAATAGTGGACACCCTGTGATGACGGCGATAAGAACCAAATGGCGGCCTCATCGCGCCGAGAAACAGGATGTGGAAAACGGTCGCGTAGGGCGTTTGGATATCCCCCTTGCCGTCGGATTGGCGCCAACACCCGAGCTAAAAGTATGGCGACTCGCTGGCACGGGTTAAGGCGCCAAAGGGGTCCTCAACCAGGCCGGGAGTCTGGCTTTCCAACGGTTTTTTCGATTGTCATCGTTGAGTACAAACCGTATCCTCGAGTCACGATAGGCAGGAGAAGCGATTGTGAATAAAGGTCTTTTAGTGATTGGCATTGCGGTGATCGGCGCCGCCATTTACTTTTTATCGAACGATGTTGGACAGAGCCTGGAAACCTCAGGCAGTGCGCCCGTTATGGCCGCGCCAGAACCCACCGTTGGATTGATCGATGATGCCAGAATTATTGCCGCCGATGATGAGCCCGGTAACTGGCTGTCGTTTGGCCGAAACTATGGCGAGACACGCTTCTCACCCCTGACCCAGATCAATCGAGAAACTGTGAGCGAACTGGGGCTTGCTTGGTTTAAAGATATGGGCACCAATCGCGCGTTAGAGGCGACCCCGATTGTGGTGGATGGCATTATGTTTTTTACCACCTCCTGGAGTCGCGTGTACGCGGTGGATGCCAGAACCGGCGAAACCCTCTGGTCCTATGACCCGAAGGTGCCAGGCGAATGGGCACGATGGGCCTGTTGTGATGTGGTGAACCGGGGTGTAGCCGTCTATAAGGGCCGGGTTTATGTTGGCAGTTTAGATGGTCGTTTGATCGCGCTGGACGCCGGCACCGGAACTGAAATTTGGCAGGTTGACACGCTGGTTGATCGTGATCGGCCGTACACCATTACCGGCGCACCTCGAGTGGCCAATGGCAAAGTCTACATCGGCAACGGCGGATCGGAGTATGGGGTGCGCGGTTATGTCAGTGCCTATGATGCCGCAACCGGCGAACAGGCGTGGCGGTTTTATACGATTCCGGGCAACCCCGCCGATGGCTTTGAAAATGAGCTGATGGCGATGGCCGCTAAAACCTGGACCGGTGAGTGGTGGAAGGTCGGCGGTGGCGGCACCGTCTGGAATTCGATTGTTTATGATCCGGACTTTAACCAGTTGTATATCGGTGTTGGCAATGGCTCACCCTGGACGCGGGTGATCCGATCGCCGGGTGGTGGCGATAACTTATTCCTTTCCTCCATTGTTGCCTTGGACGCCGATACGGGCTCCATGAACTGGTATTACCAAACAACCCCTGGTGATAACTGGGACTATACCGCGGTTCAGGATATGGCCTTGGCGGAGCTTGAGATTGAAGGCGAGCCGCGCAAAGTGCTGTTGCAAGCGCCTAAAAACGGCTTCTTCTACGTGTTAGACCGCAGCGACGGCGAACTGATCGCCGCGAATCCCTATGCCACGGTAACCTGGGCGACGCATGTTGATCTTGAAACCGGTCGACCTGTTGAAAACCCAGATCTCGACTACAGTAAAGAAGGTAAGTGGGTCCTGCCGGGTCCACTGGGCGCGCACAATTGGCAGGCAATGTCGGTCGATGAGGCAGCAGGGCTGGTTTATATCCCCGCGCAAGACAACCCCTTATTCTTTGATATGGCCTCGGAATGGAAAGAGACCGGCGTCTATAAGCACAAGCCCAAAGGCTGGAATACCGGTTTAGAGTTCGGTCGCTTGGCCCAAGTGGTGTTGGAGAATATCGCTGACCAACCCATGCCTAAGGGCTATTTGAAAGCCTTTGATCCGCTCACCGGTAAGGATAAGTGGTCGGTAGAAATTCCTCATTATTGGAATGGCGGCGTGCTCGGTACCGAGGGCGGTCTCGTGTTCCAGGGCAATGCGCTGGGTATGTTCACCGCTTACGACAAGGCCACCGGTGACAAACTTTGGGAATTTAATACCTACACCTCGATGCTGGCGCCGCCCATTACCTTTGAACTCGATGGCGTGCAATATGTGTCGGTGCTGACGGGCACGGGCGGCGGGGACTTGTTTGGCGGTGAGCCGTTGCCACCGGTTGCAGAGCACGCGTCACTCACCTATAGCAACGAAGGCCGGCTGTTGGTGTTTAAGGTGGGCGGAACGGCAGAGCTGCCCGCGCCCACCATCAGAGATCGTAGTATCCCCGAGCGGGATGTCGCAGGTGTCGAGCAAGCGAGTATCGCGCGAGGCGAGATGGCCTACAACGAAAACTGTGCGGTGTGTCATGGCTTCCTCGTTCGATCCGGTGGCGCGATTCCAGATTTACGTCGTGTGAGCGATGAGACGATTGCGATCTGGGACCAGATCGTCATTGATGGCCTATGGTCTGCCAAGGGCATGGCGGGTTTTGGCGATGTGCTGACGCGAGACCAATCTGTTGATGTCATGAACTATGTGCTGGCGCGGGCAGAAGAAGACCGATTGGTGGCCGCGGGTGAAAAAGAAATGCCACAAATGACATGGCTCACGGGCGGCGACTAAACGCGATTGCAGCAAAGTCGAACGCAATCGGGTGGTGGCGGGGTTCTGATGAACGCGCCGTCTGCCGGTACTGCTTTGCTGGCAGGCTTCAGGGCCGTTGATCCCGATGAAAGGCGTCGCCCAAGGTGCCCCCGGCAGTGCTTGCGCCCCCAATCCGGTTGTGCGATGAGCGCAAGGTTAGTGCCGCTGGGTCAGACCTCGGGTTGGACGTGCAGCGTCTTGTTTACAATGATCGCGACTTTCGGTATCTAACTTGACGCAATCGCGCGTTGCCTGTTGTGCACGGTTTGATCTTGCGAAGAGTCTGACCGTAAGCTGTTGTTCTTAAGCGGTTGTTCTTAAGCGGTTGTTCTTAAGCGGTTGGTAGGGCGGTTATCCGAGCCGCCGGGCAAGGTTGGCAGCGGCGATGGTGAGTCAAAATCGAGTTTGCGGTCTAGTCTCGACTTTAGCGAGCCGCTGACGACGCAAATCTACTGAATGGGTACCGTCTTCATCGGCAGGGTGGGCGGCACAACCGTTGTGAACGTAAAGGTGGGTCGCTCGTTATCGTCCCCTTCTGGGGACTGCCCTTCCCCTGGCGGCATCTCTTCAGCCTCTGGTTTTTCACCATCAAGCACGTTGTGACTGATTCGTCCGTTCAGCAACTCACCGGCATCCAGTCGATTTTTTGCATCTTGCGCGGCTTCTGCCGCATCAATCGTCCACGGGATTCGGTGGGCTCTGGGTGGGCTGCTCAGTAGATCGGCGGCATCCAAGGCTGAAACCCAGTAATAGATGGTGCCGGTGTCGCCTTGGGATTTGTTCGGCTCATCGATATGGACCCAGTGCACTCGAAAGGCCTCTGGAATGGGGTCTGGGGTCGCCCATCCCATCATGCCTTTGAGGTAGAACCAAGTGACTATGTAAAACGCGCTGGTGAGGACCACCAAGCCCAGCTTAAAGGGCCGTGCGAGCGCCGAATGCTTGAGACTGAGCAAGACCAAAAGTGCGAGCAAAATATAGCAAATGATCAAAATGCTTTGGGCGCTCATTTCTGTTGAGCCTTCGACTGCGTGACCAAAGATTTTGGCAACTGGTTTAAGTCAATCACATTGCCCTCAGCATCCAGGCTAAATCGAAGGGCTGTGAGTTCGTGGCCCACGCCAGTCAAAAAATGTTCGCCGTAGTAGACAAGGTTCACCTTTGGATTCAGCCGTTCGACCTTAACGGTCACCGGAAGCGGGTCTTGATAGTTGGCTTTGTAGTGCAGCAGGTTCACAACATACTCGCCGGACTGAACGCCCCGCAGGGTCACGGTTTCTTGGTTGATTGGATTCACAATCCGCTCACCACCACGCTCGATCTGATCGGCGAAAACCCCGCGATCATCTCGATCTAAATGCATGAGCCCAGAATCTCGGTTGTAGTACCAAATAATGTCGCCGTTTGGGTCTTCAACAATGGCGTCGACATCATCGGGGTGTTGGTCTGCCCATCGTACGGTGATCAGCATCTCGGCTTTAGATTCAATGTCACCGAGCTTTTCAGGATCGCTGATCAGCAGAAACGCCATCGCAAACATAAAGACAAAGCCCAGGAGGGCATTGAACAATAAGTCGGTGAAGACCTCTTCTTGTTGATGCCGGTCAAGGCTGGGGTGACGCATCCGTTGAGCCTGTTGTGGATTCGAGCCATTCCAAAGTGTTGATGATCTGAACTACCGCATGATCGGCTAAATGGTATTGGCTTTTGATGAGCGTACTGGTGACCAAGCCCGTAAGCGTTGTATACAGGGCAATCGCCATGCCGCCGCTCATCGCAGTGAGTAACTGCTGCATTAAAGCCGGTTCAAATTGCTTAATTTCTGCAATGGGCCCCAGCATCAAAATAAAACCAATCACCGTTCCCATAAGCCCCAACTTCAGCAACAGATCGCTCACAAAATAGCCAAGTGCATGGGGATTCTGTAAATGGTCGGCCAGACTGACAACCGAACGTTGGCTGCTCAGGGTTTGGGGTTCGCTCAGGCCTAGAATTTGATGCTGCAGGATGAGGTAGGTGGCCAATCGGTCCGATTCATTATTTTGATGCGCTGGGGCTTTGAGGTTTGAGACAACCGACTGCAGGGCTGCCAGTCGATGGCATTGCGCTAACCAGCCGACCGTCACTAGGGTGTAAAGCGCCAAAATAACGAGCGATAGATAACTTCGATCAGATTCAATCAAAAGCGTGAAGTAGCGGAAGTGCCACAATACAAAAACACCAAACATCAGGCAGCCGGTAACAACCAGCGCATCAAAAAATAGGTTGGGTTTTTTTCTTAAAAACAGGCGTTGAAACACAGCGTAATCCCAAGTTGTGGAAGCAGATCGGATGACCCCAACGGGGCAGTCCTAGCGGGTAGGGTGCGCGGGTCTTCCCAAATTCGACTTAATCATGTCTGACTACGATTGGCAATGGACTTAAGCCTTGGCGTCGGCTGGCATCAAGGCTTCTTGAATCAGCTTTGCGGTCCGTCGGCTTTTCTCGCCGGTTGAGGCCTTAAGGGATGAATGCAAGGATTGATCGCTGCGTCGGTTACCGACTAACTTGCTGCGACGGTGCGCGGTGTTGTAATGGGGTCTCGCAAGGGTTGGGGTTCATGTTACATTCGAAAGCAACTTACTTTGAGATGCAAACGATGACCCAACCTATTTTTGAAATCCGGGATTACACCATTGCTCACGCAGACTACGCCGCCTATAAAACGTGGGCTGAGGACCTTGCTGGTCCGTGGTTAAAAGCAAATTTGAATGTCTTGGAGTTCTGGATGGATGTAGGGATTGAAGCCGAGGTCAGCGGCACCGACCCGAAGGTTTCACCCCATGGCCAGGCCAACGTCTGCTGGATCATTCGCTGGGACAGCATGGCCGAACGAAAAGCCAGTTCAACCTGGACGAGTTCGCCAGAATGGCAGGCCATCTGGGCGAAGCATCCCAACCCCAACGCCTATTTGCATATGAATGCGCGGTTTATGACGGCAGTTGGGTGACGTTCAATTTTGGCGTATTGGGTGCGGCAAACATTACGCCCATGGCCTTGCTGGAACCGGTCAGCGTGCACCCTTTGGTCAACGTGCATTGTGTTGCCGCACGGGATCCTGCGCGGGCAGAGGCATTTGCAAAAAAGCACAATATCTCAAGGGTCCACACCGATTATCAATCGGTTCTGGATGACCCAAGGGTCGACGCCGTGTATATCCCGTTGCCGATCTCTGAGCATGCTCAGTGGACTTTAAAAGCACTGGCCGCCGGTAAACACGTGCTTTGCGAGAAATCAATGGCGTCGAATGCCGCTGAAGCCCTTGCCATGCGCGATCAAGCGACGGCTTGTAACCGGGTGCTGATGGATGCTTTTCATTATCGCTATCATCCGCTGTTCGACGCGGCGGTCGAGGTGATCCAAACGGGAGAGATTGGCACGGTCGATCATCTTGACGCCGTTTTTCAGGTGAAAGGGCCGATCCCGCCCGACGATATTCGTCGGAACTATGCCTTGGCCGGCGGCGTGCTGATGGATATTGGCTGCTATCCGGTGAGCTGGGTTCGGCATCTCATGCAATCTGAGCCAGTTGTGACCCACGCGCGGGCAGTGACGGATCCTGAACAGGTGGATGTCGAAATGAATGCCACGCTGAACTTCGAGGGTGGGGCAACGGCGGCAATCCAGGGCAGTATGCAAGCGGATGTCGACTTCAAGGCCGTTGTCGAAGTTGTCGGCTCGAAAGGGCGCATGACGCTGCACAATCCGCTGGTGCCGCAATTGGGCCATGAACTGATCGTGACCGGCCGCCACGGCAGTCGCCGCGCAACCTTTGGTAAACGTTCGAGCTACGCCTACCAACTTGATGCCTTTTTAGGCGCGGTCCAGCGCGGTCTGCCGCTCTGGACGGACGCGGAGGATGCCGTGAAACAACTGACGGTGATCGACGCTTGCTACCAACAATCGGGGTTGCGCCTGCGAGGCCAATAAGCGGCTGATCGTGATCAACGGCAAGATAAACGTTTTTTCGGGTTGATAAAATCGGTTCGGTGATGGTAAAAATAAAGACTAATGCATGAAACCGGTTCGCTTCCGTTGCAAAAAAAGGCAGTTTTTATGACTGAAAATCATCCAAAATCTGGGGCAGACATCACGCTGGCCTGGTTGAACGCAATGTTGACATCTCAAGCGCAATCAACAAACGATGCCCTTCAGGTAACCGGATACCGTTGTGAATCGGTTGGCGAGACGGCTGGGTTTCTTGGGGATATTTTTCGGGTCTATCTTGACTGGAGCGTGCCCGGGCAGGGGCCTGAATCGATCATTGCAAAATTTCCAACGCTGCGAACGGCTAACCTTGAAACCGGTAAAGGGCTTTTGGCCTATGAACGGGAGATGAAGTTTTATGAGGCATTTTCTCAGGACTGCCCACTTAATCCGCCGCGTTTTTATGGCGGCGCAGATATTACTGGGGCGGGGGATTACCTGATTTTGATTGAGGACCTTATGGGGGCTCGATTCGTCAGTCAGATTGAAGGATTGCCAGCATCGGACGCGGTGAGTTCGGTTCGAGGTTTGGCGGCCATGCACGCCCAATATTGGAATCATCCGCAGCTGGATGAAGCGAACCAGCTGTATCAGTTCTCGGACTGGGCGCCGATTTACGAGCCCAGTATTGCCTCCGGCTGGCCCTTGTTTGAGGGCGATTTCCGGGAGCTCATCCCGGAGGCGATGTATCCGATGTTCGAGCCGGGCAATCGAATGACGGGCCCCATCTTTCATTACTTCTCGCGTTATCGCCCAAAAACCCTCCTGCATGGTGATGCCCGTATGGAAAACATCTGCTTTGACCCTGTCACAGGGCAGCCGCGGATGTACGATTGGCAGCTCGCCGCGGCAGGGCCAGGCGCTTACGATTTGATGTACTTTTTTGCCAACTCCATTGAGCCCGTTGAGCTCGCGAAGGTGGGTGACGGTCTGATTGCCGAATATCACGCCCGGTTGGTTGAAGGTGGCGTAAGCAACTATAGCCTTGAGGATCTCAAACAGGATCTGCAGTTATCGGCTTGTCTGTTGTTTGGATTTGCGAGCATGGTGGGGAATTTCCTGGCCAATGGCGGCGAAGCCGAGCGAGCGATTGTGTCGGCAACGGTACCCCGATATTGGGGCGTCTGTGAGCTGCTGAATGTGGCTGAAATTATTCATGATCTGCCAGCCCGGCTTGCGTCTTAATACCCACAACACCTCTTTCATGACGTCATGATCGTGGCTCGGCGCAGTCGCCGCGGTGGGGTTTGATCTGGTGTTTGTGCGCGGCGTTGGCGCCCACATTAAAGATCGATCGTGTGGATGACCTCGTGCGCTGAAAAGCCTAACGCCTCGAAAGCACCTCTGGCAGGGGTGTTTGCGGCCAGTGTTTTAAGTTTCAACTGCTGAACCCCGCGGGCTTGGCAATGACCCATGGCGGCCTGGATGAGCGCGCGGGCAATGCCTTTCTTTTGATGATTCGGATCAACGATAAGATCGGTGACCTCACCTGCCAGCTTAAAACCGTTCAAAAGGTGTCGATCGTCAGCATCTTCCTCGGTCAGGATTACGACGCAAAAGCCTAACACCTCATCACCCGTCATAACGGTTAAAAAGGCGCCATCCGTCGCGTCGGCGAGGGCCATGAGATAGTCAACGTGCCTTGGCGCCATGGCTAGGCCTGGCGCTCGGTCAGAGCTCAAAGCGCGTTCGGTTTCCTGCAACTGCGCCATTAACCCGTCCACCTGATCGCGTTGGCCTTGGGTTAAGGTCTTGATGAGGCTGTTTGAAAGGTGCCAGTCGGCCGTCATCAGTCGTCCAGGCCAAAATCGCCGTAGCGCTTTGCCGGCCCTTTCCCGCCTTCGCCAAGCCGACCGGCGTCGCCAAAATGGCCTTGGCCCGGAACGAAATTCACTTCGATGCGGATGCCGGTGGGATCGGTAAACAAAACGGAGTAGTACCCGGGTGCAAAGTGTTCAGACATTGACGGCGCGCGCAGGATGTTGGCGTTAAGTGTGTGTTCGGCAAAGGCGCCAACCGCGTCGACGTCCTCGGTTGAGCGGGCTCTGAAGCAAAAGTGATGCAGGCCTGGCGCATCTTGATCAAAAACCTGGTCTGCTTTGCCTGCGGGCGCTTCTCTGACTAAGATCCCTGTGCGGCCGCCAATGCAATACAGGACGTCTTCACCCTGAATTAGGGTTTCTAGGTTTAAGAAAGCGCAGAGTTGGGCCCAGAACTCGAGCGCGCCACAATTTCGCGCGACGGTGAGTTGTAAATGCGCGATGCCATTGATGTCGATGGTCATAAAGGCGGCCCCGCATTGGTTCGTGTTTGGAGAGTTGACCAGCCGGTCGAGGGGCTTGTCAAACTTTGCGCGAAAACCCATAAAGGTTCTTTGCGTGCAGTCTTGTCGCTTGTCAAGATATGACGTGCTTTGAGCGCGGCGCACGCTGAGCGCGCGCGGTAAAACTTGCCTTTGGTTGCGTTTCAGCTAGCGGCCTTTAAACTTTACGCATTCTTCAATAACGGATCAAAAGAGTGTTAAACCGATCAATCACAATCCCCGCTCGGGGCCTTGGAGGCTTACTGTTCGTTTTATTGGCCGCCCTCACCAGTTGCGGCGGTGGCGGTGGCGGTACGAGTCAACCTGTTCCGGTACCCCCAACCGGCGGCGGTGGTGGCACCGTTGAGCCGCCCCCAAAAGGCCTGTTGGTCGCCTTAGAATCCCCAGATCAGTTTAAGCAACAGGTCACGGCAGGCTTAAACAAGGCTTATACCCAGCGCTCGGAATTCGCTGGCGGTGAAACTGATTCTGGTGATGTCATGGCAGCTGGGGGTGATACCGGCGGCACTGACGGCGGAACCGATGGTGGCACGACGTCGGAGGCCTCTGAAGGTGTGGCGGGTGACGCGGTCGGCGGCACTGACACGGTTTCGTTTACAACAACCTATACTTTGGAGGCCAATGTCGATGAGTATGACGTGGTCAAATATAACGGCTCACAGTTGTTTATCGCCCCCAGTCGCGGCATGGACTGTTGCGTGGTGTTTGAAGATGACGTCGCTTTCGACATCCTGGAGGAAGGTGATTCAGATGGTCTGGGCGCTGAAGGCGAGACTGGTGATGCAACCGACGTCGAGGGCGACGCCCTTGAGATGCCTGTGCGCGGTATTCGAGTCCTCACAACCGATGCCGTAAACGGCTTAGCGCAAGAAACTCATCTAATTCCGCTTGCTGAGGATCAGAGTGTTGAGGGCCTATATTTGGTCGACAGAAACCTCATTGCCTTAACCAGTACGGCCTGGTGGGGACGACATGGCGATCAATTTGCCAGGCCGGAAGGGTGGTTGAATCAATCGGTTGGGCTTGAAAGCTTCGACCTTGACGAGGATTTTTCGGCCCGGCACAGCATTCGGGTTGAGGGCGCGTTGGTAAACAGTCGCCGTACCGACGCCGGTATTTTCCTCGTGACCCGGCACACACCCGCGATCGATGGCCTGACCTATTACCCGGCGAGTCAGGACGAGATCGACCAGAATCAGAATTTGTTGGAGGCGCTCGAGCCAGCAGATTTTCTACCGGTGATCGAGCGCGATGGTGAGGTTCTAACGCCGGTCACCTATGATCAGTGCTATGCCATCAATCCGGAAGATGATGCGGCGCCCGAGGCGCGGGGCAATCCTATTTTAACGCTGGTCCTACAAATTGACCCCGATTCTGCTGAGGTGATCGACGCCATGTGCTTGCTCGAGTCGATCGATGGGGTCTACCTAACCACCACCAGCTTGTACTTCACAGCGGGGCTTTATGAGATTGGTGAGTCTGAAACCTTGATTCATCAGTTTCAGCTCGAAGACGGTTTGCCTTACGTGGGTTCAAGTCGACTTCTGGGCGGATTGTTCTTAGGGGGCAACGGTGACTACCGGTTGAATGCGAATGGCCGGACCCTAAGGACAGTGCTAACCCGCTGGATGGATGATGTCGATGACCGGATAGACCATACCCTTTACGTGCTCGAACCTGCGAGCGACAAACCGGCGTTAAGCATCCTAGGCCAGTTGCCCAATGACCAACGACCGGATGAGTTGGGTAAACCCAACGAAGATCTTTATGGCGTTCGGTTCATCGGTGATCGCGGCTACCTGGTGACCTTTGAGCGAACCGATCCCCTGTATGTGATTGATCTAACGGACGCGAGCGATCCAAAGATTGCTGGCGCCTTGGAAATCCCAGGGTTTTCTAACTTTTTGCATCCTGTGAGCGAATCCGTCTTGATGGGTATCGGCCAAATTGATCAGTTGGCGAAAATCGAGTTTTTTGATGTCGCGGACTTAACCGCACCGAAGTCGCTGGGCGCCATAGCGCTCGATGATACGATGGCCTACAGCTATTCGCCGGCAGAATGGAACCGAAAAGCGTTCACTTATTGGCGCCAAACAGACGATCAGCATCGCATGGCCATTCCCGTTGAAGGCTATTTGAACGACAGTTGGCAATGGGTTTCGCGGTTGTATTTGTTCGAAATCAACAACCCGGCCGATCCTGCGACCCTGACGCTGACAACCCCAGGTTATCTGTCCGTGCCAAAAGCCGTCGAGGCGCCATTTTGGGGCGGCGAGCAGCGCTCGATCCTGCATGAGGACGCGGTGTTCTGGGTGATTGGCCAAGAGGTGATCACCTCACTGTGGGGCAATCCAAGCCAGGCGGTTCGGGCAGAATAGGGCTCTTATGTCCATGCGGATCGTTTGAGCCGATGATAGGGTGGGCTGGTCGTCAGCTTCCCGTTCAAGTTGGGCGATTTAAATTTGGTTATGCGGAATGAAATCATTCGATGCTCAAAGTGGTGCTTAATTATATTAGATGAAAGTAATCAATCTGATTTAGCGTTGATCATTGCTAAAAGGCTGGTTTTTACGAAGACTGTTGGCGATTTGTTTTTAGTCGCGAGGGGGTCAAGGCTTTCCATTTAAAGCAGCGTGTTGGCCCGTTCATAATTCTCAATTGAGTCTTCCTATGCTGAGTTACAAAGATGGTTATGTCTCAGACATCACCTACACCAAAGGCTATTACGAAGCCTTAAATCCTCTGAAAGCAAAGCTGGTTTTCCTGCAGCAAGGTCAAAAATTCCCGGAGGTTACAAATGCTTGCGAGTTGGGTTTTGGTCAGGGCGTTAGCGTTAATTTTCATGCAGCCGGATCCCAAACGAACTGGTTTGGCACGGATTTTCTGGAAGAGCATGCGAGTTATGCGAAGACCTTAGGCGTCGCAAGTATCGCAAGACTCAAGCTCTTTGATGAGTCTCTAGAGGCGTTTTGTGAGCGGGCAGATTTGCCCGACTTTGACTTCATTGGACTGCACGGCGTTTGGTCCTGGATATCAAGTAAAAATCGAAGTTTGATTGTCCGGTTTCTTCAAAAAAAACTAAAGCCCGGCGGTGTGCTTTACGTGAGTTATAACGCTTTACCGGGTAGTGGTCGCAAAAGTGCGATTAGAGATCTTCTGACTTTATTTTCTAAGGATCAGGGAAGCAAATCGGGCCCTGATGAAGGCATCCTGCGGGCCTTTCAGCAGACTTCAAAACTTCTGAATTTAAGTCCTCGTTATCAGAAATCTAATCCCTCCGTCATCAAACTAGTCAAAAAGCTAGAGGGGGATTCTGCTCGTTATTTGGCACACGAGTTTTTGAATGAAAATCATGACGCGATGAACTTTACTGAAATCGCTGGTTTGCTGAACGACGCTAAAATGAGGTTTGTTGGTGAGGCAAATTGTTGTCGGAATATCCGTAGTTTAAATTTAACGAAAGACCAACGTATCGCGTTGAGGGATGTAGACGATTCTGTCCTGCGTGAAACGATGACAGACTATCTGTTGAATACAGAGTTTCGGCGCGACTACTGGGTTAAAGATGATGGGTCATCGGAGAAAGGGTTTGACGCTGCCGCACTAGAGCAGACCCGCGTGATGAATACATCACAAAAGCCGACGTTACCGTCACATATCCGGACAAATATAGGCCGAGTAAAATTAAACACTGAAATTTATTCTAGACTGATCGAGTCTTTAAGCTGTTACCAAACGAAGTCTATAGCAGAAGTAGAAACCGAGTTGAGTGGGGCTAATATTTCCGTAGGCCGGACGCGACAGGCCTTGGCTGTTTTGTCTGATCTTAATCAGGTCGCACTGGTACAGAACGATGCTCAGGCCTTTGCGTCGTATGCCCAAACCCAGCGGCTTAATCGATATATCCTGTTAGAGGATCCATCTTTAGCGGAACGAAATATCTTAGTGAGTCCAGTTTCTGGCGGCGGGATTCGGTTAACACGTCTTCAGATGTTGTTTTTGCGAGAAGCGTTGGTTCAAGGTTACGACCCTGATCAATGGAAGCTTACAGAAGCTCAAACGCGGGACCTGCTTAGAACGAATTTAGGAAAAGTAAGTGTCACCCAACGCCTTACGCAAGAGCAGTTCTTGGATAGGGCAAAAACCTTCTTTGGCGATCAAGGAGCGTTCCTAGACGCACTCAAGTTAGTGTGAATGGTTGCGAGTCTTGTTTTGAGTGATCCCTGTTACGAATTGATCGTAAGCGTGTTTTAATTGCCATCGATTGTTATAAGTTTGGAGCAAGCTTCGGTGCAACTATATGCAGTCGTGAGGCGCTAAATTGCGAGTGTTTGGGTCTATCAATCTATGGTGACCCTGCTTGTTTAGGTGGATTGTACGTGAACAAGCCAACCCGGGTATGTTTGAAAATTCCGAGTTCCTTTAACGCGGTTACGGAGAAAGACGCTCCTGAGCTGCGATAGACTGTGTCGCCGAAGCGGCGTCCTGATTCGAATTCAAAGCGAGCGCCATTTTTTTATCTCTGATCTAAAAGACTAGGACCATTATGAAATTTCAATCAATCGCCGCGGTTATTTTGGGGTTGCTGGGGTCGGGGTGTTCAACTTTGGTGTCGAAAGTGTTCCCTCTGGATGACTTACCTGCGCCCTCGGGGCCGCACGCCGTTGGTACCCAGTTTTTTGAATGGGTCGATGCGGCGCGTGAAGAGCCGTTTACCGAGGACCCAAGTGATAAACGCCGTTTGTCCGGGCAAATTTGGTACCCAGCGGAAATGACCGAAGACCCGCTCAGGCAGCCTTACCTGGATTATCCAGAACAGCGCTTGGACATGATTTCGTATCAGTCGGGGCTGCCGCGGTTTATGGTCGCGCATATGCAGCGGGTGCAAACCAATTCGATGTTGAATGCGCCCTTGTTACAGCAGGCGCAAAAGCGGCCCTTGGTTTTGTTTTCCCATGGCTTAAGCGGGATGAAAAACCAGAACACGATCCAAGCCGAGCTTTTGGCCAGTCACGGCATCACCGTCATCAGTGTCGATCACGCCTATGATGCCTACCTGACGGTTTTCGCAGACGGGTCCGAGGCGGATTACCGATCATCGGACACAGAAAACCTTACAGGCGAGGCATTTTTCGCGTTTAGATTACCGCAGTTGAAAACCCGAGTTGCGGATCTCGTGTTTGTGCTGGATGAAATTGCGCGTCGTAGTGGTGAGACTGGCAGCCTGTGGGCCAATATTGCAACCGATGACGTCGGCGTGTTTGGCCATTCTTTTGGCGGCGCCACAGCGCTCATGTTGGCGGCGCAAGATGATCGAGTGGCTAGATCGATGGCCCTAGATGGTTGGATGGTGCCCGTGCCAGCCGAAGTGATTGCGGCGGGCACAGCCCAAGCCGTTTTATTATCTGGGTCAGGCTGCATGGGACGACCTCATCAATTACAAAAAGCTCGACAAGTTTTTGAAGGCGTCCCCACAAGGTCCAGAAACAGTTAGAGGCTGGCACCAAGCATTTTGATTATTCTGATGCCCCGCAATTTTCAAACTTAGCGAAACGTTTTGGTCTATCGGGTGAGGTCTCGCGCCCCGCCCTTAGGGCGCTGATTAATGACGCGGTCATGTCGTTCTTTATCAATGATGTCAGCCGCGCTCAGGCGGGTGAGGCTAATCTGGATCAATAAGGTTATAGCGGTTTTGAACTTCGGTGACCGTCAGAATATGCCCGCTGAGTTCGGTCAATGCAGAATCGGTTGCAAGCGCCGCAACCGCTCGGCCACTCAGGCGAACCGATTGCGCCTCCCCACCATCCAGCGACATTTTGCCCGCTGCGACCATCTCCAGAATGAACTCGGTCTTAACCTTAGACGGTGAGAGGGACACGGCTGAGACACCATGAGGTTTGAGTTCAATAGCAAAATCCTGGGCCATTCGGTCAACGCCTGCTTTCCCAACCCCATAGCTCGCACTGAACACATATTCGCGTCCGCCTCGCGACGAGATGTTCACGATGAGTCCTTGTTGATGCCGGATCATAATGGGGGCTGCGAAGACACTGGCTGTGTAATAGCCTCGAAGGCCAACCCCGCACTGGTCATCCCAAACCGAAATCGGATGCTCCCAAAAGCCCTTGTTCATAGCGGGCGGATTGGGGATCTGATAAACGTTGTTGACCAGAATATCCAAACGGCCTTGCTCTTGGTCAATTCGCTCGAAGAGGGCGCCAACCGCTGCATCATCGTTGTGATCCAGGCATACCGGAATCGCTTTGCCGCCGAGTTTGTTGGCGGATAGGGCGGTGGCTTCGAGGGTCATGGGCGGCGGTGGGGTCTCGGTGCTGCTGCTGCGGCCGGTGAAGTACACCGTGCAGCCATATTCGCAGAGTCCCTCAACAATACCTTTACCGATCCCTTTACTCGCGCCGGTAACAACGGCGACTTTCCCAGTTAAGTCAATCATAGTCATTTATTCCTCTATAGCGTGGTTCAGCAGCCCAAGAGTGAGCTGATTAGAATGGTTTGCTGTGATCAATAACGCCCTGGATGCCATCAATACCTAGGGCTTGCGTTGCGGTCAGCCTTGAATGAGTTCGGCTGCGAGTTTTTCAAGATCAAACATTAACGACACTTGGGGATAAAATCCCAGCATCGGAATGACCCGAGATACGCCGAGGGCTTGATAGTCCTCGACCATTGCCTTGGTGGGTGGTTTGGGCGGGGTAATGCTGATTTCAATCTCGCCCAACCAATCCGGACGTTCGTAACGGGCTTCTGCGGCGCGCAGTCGAGCGATGGTTTTACCCGCGGTGGCCACGTCCATTGCAAACCCGTACCAGCCATGACCTTTCGTCACGGTTCGCCGCAGGGCAGCAGGGCTTGCGCCCCCAACATGCAGGGGCGGGCCTTCCGGTCGGGTCGGCCGAGGTTGGGCTTGAATGCCATCGAACTGATAGTATTTTCCCTGGAAACTCGGTTTTGCATCCCGCCAAAGGGCTCGCATTGCGTCGATGCTTTCATCCGTTCGCGGGCCGCGGCTATCGAAATCAACGCCGAGTGCTTCGAACTCTTGATGCAGGTAGCCCGCGCCCACACCGAACAGCAACCGCCCCTCGGTGATGAGATCCAAGGTGCCGATCTCTTTGGCGAGTACCACGGGGTTGCGTTGGGCAACGAGGGTAATTCCGGTGCCCAGTTTTATGGTTGAGGTGAGGGCGGCGAGATACGCAAGAAAGGCGGGCGGGTGGGCCATGGGCGTGTCTGGATCGGCGGGTGAGGGCGCTTGTCGTGGATCCGGTAGCACCACATGCTCACCGGTCCAAAGCGATTCAAAACCCAGGGCTTCGGCATGTTGCGCAATGATCGCGGCTTGCTTAGGTTGCGCAAGATAATTCATGTTGATGCCAAACAGGCCGATATTCATGGGGGTCTCCTATGGGAGCCGTTAAGGCATCCGTTTCTATGGGGCTGCTCAAGGCCAGATCACCGGGGCTGAGAGCGACGTTTACAGAGGCGGATATGGCTCTGTAGTCTGATATGGTAACCCTTTTTCTAGGAACGACGCACTATGCGATGTGCCCGCTTTTTTCTGATCCTATCTGGCCTGCTGTTATCGGGCTGCATGCTGAATAACCCGAAAATGACCGCGGCACCGATTCCGGGCGCCGTGACCGAGTTCAACAAATGGCAAGACCGGGCCAGTCGTATTGAGATTGTTCGGGATGACTTTGGCGTGCCGCACATTTATGCCAAGACCGATGCCGATGCGGTGTTTGGATTGCTCTATGCGCAGGCTGAAGATGACTTTCCAAGGATCGAGCAAAATTATATCTGGGCCATTGGTCGGCTGGCTGAAGTTGAAGGCGAAGCGGCCCTGGCCAGCGACATTAGAGCCCGACTGTTCATGACCCTTGCTGAAGCAGAAGCAGCCTATGCGATCGCGCCAGACTGGCTGCAGGCATTGTGTCAGGGCTTTGCCGATGGTTTGAATTTTTATCTCGCGACCCATCCTGACGTTGCGCCAAAGCTATTGACTCGATTTGAGCCCTGGATGCCCTTGTTCTTCAGCGAAGGCTCGATCGGTGGGGATATTGAGCAGGTTTCTTTAACGGGTATTCGTGCGTTTTATGGTTTGCCAGCGGTTGCTGCCGGCAACGGCGACATGGTTGCTCAAACTATCGCCGTGTCGGACGGCGAGCCCCGCGGCTCCAACGGCTTCGCCATCGCGCCGAGTAATACGCTAAACGGCAATGCCCTGCTCATGATTAACCCGCACACCTCTTTCTTCTTTCGCTCCGAGCTGCATATGGTCAGCGAAGAAGGGCTCAATGCCTATGGCGGCGTAACTTGGGGTCAGTTTTTCATCTATCAGGGCTTCAATGAAAGAACGGGGTGGATGCACACGTCAACGCGACTGGATTTCATGGATGAATTCTTAGAGGACGTCTCGCACCAAGCGGGGGCCTTGGTGTACCGCTATGGTGATACGTTCAAGCCCGTCACGCAGATCCAAGAAACCTTGAGCTACCGCGTGGGAGAAACGCAACAAGCGCGTACTCTCACATTGAATCGAACCGATCACGGCCCGATTACCGGTGAAATCGAAGGCCAGTGGGTGGCGACCGCGATGAACTGGGATCCCGTGCCGGCGCTCATGCAATCGGTTATTCGAACAAAGCAACAGGGCTTAGCCGGATTTCGGGCGATGCTGAACCTTCGTCGTAATTCCTCGAACAACACCGTTTACGCCGATGCCGATGACAATATTGCATATTTCCATGGCAATTTTGTGCCCCGACGCAATCCAAACTTTGATTACACCAAGCCGCTGCCGGGTTGGAACCCGGCGGCGGACTGGCAGGGGATTCACGCGCTGGACGAGCTGGTTTATCTCATCAACCCAGCCAACGGCTGGGTTCAAAACTGTAACTCAACCCCGTTCACCGCAGCCGGTAGTGCGAGTCCGGACCCAGAAGATTACCCGGTCTATATGGCGCCAGATGCTGAAAACTTTCGGGGAATTCACGCCGTTGGCCTTTTGGATGGCGCGCAAGACTGGACCCTCGAGCGCTTGCTCAAGGCCGCCTATGACCCGTATTTACCCGGGTTTGAGCGTTTAATTCCTGGCTTGGTCTCAGCCCTTGCGGGTGTTGACGGCCTCTCGCCCGAGGCCCGGGCGGCAGCGGCTGAGTTGGGCGCATGGGACTTGTCCAGTTCGGTCGACAGCATTGCCATGACCCTCGCCCACTTTTATGGCCTGCAGTATCTTGCCGCCGGTGATCGGCCGAAGGGATTGAGCGACATGGCCTTGATCAACCACTTTGGTGTGGGCTCAGAGCCCAGCGAACGGGTTCAAGTGTTTACCGAGACCTTGCAGGATCTCACGCAGCGATACGGGGATTGGCGCCTGCCATGGGGCGAGGTGAACCGCCTGCAACGTTTAACCGGAGATATTCTGCAGCCCCATGATGATGCTCAAGCCAGTTTGGCGGTTGGCTTTGGATCTGGGCGCTGGGGTGCCTTGGCCTCTTTCGGCGCCAAGCGCTTTGCTGGGACCCAAAAAATCTACGGCGCCTCCGGCAATAGTTTTGTTGCGGTGGTTGAGTTTGGCGACAAAGTCCGCGCCAAAAGTTTACTTGCCGGGGGGCAAAGTGGGGACCCAAGCTCCCCGCACTTTTTTGATCAGGCGAATTTGTATGCCGAAGGCCGATTTAAAGAGGTTGCCTATTATCGCTCTGACGTGCTGGCTCGGGCTCAGATGATTTACCATCCAGGGCAGGAATGACGCACCTGGCGGCCTTGGCAACCGACCCAATAGCTATAAGGGCAGCGCGGTGAGCCTTCAGTCAAGCTGAAGGCCGTCGGATCGGCGGCGTGGTCGCTGTGTGACTTCGGCAATGGCCGCCGAGGCGGCCGGCGATTATTTTGGCGTGACCGTGACCATCATTTTGGTATAACCCTTTACGAACGAAGAATAGGTTCGCTCGGGTTCGGCCAAAACTTGAATGTCATCGAAGCGCTCGAGAATCTCTTCCCACAAAATCCGCAATTGCATCTCGGCTAAACGATTACCCATGCAGCGATGAATACCGAAGCCAAAGGATAAATGGTGTCGTGGGTTTTTACGACCGACAATAAATCGATCTGCATCTTCTATAACTTGCTCATCTCGATTCCCCGACAGATACCACATGAGCAACTGGTCGCCGGCTTTGATTGATTTGCCACCCACTTCGATATCGTGGTTGGCAGTTCGGCGCATGTAGGCCAGCGGCGTCTGCCACCGAATGATTTCGGCCACCATGTTTGGAATCAGGGCAGGATTGTTTTTTAGCTTTGCGAATTCAGATGAAAATTGATTCAGCGCATAGACGCCGCCAGTCATCGAGTTCCGGGTGGTATCGTTGCCGCCAACGATGAGTAAAATCAAATTACCCAGAAACTCCAGCGGCTCCATATTGTGGGTTTCTTCCCCGTGGGCGAGCATCGAAACCAGGTCGCTACCGGGATTGATTTTGCGTTCTTCCCACAGTTGGGTGAAGTATTGAAGGCATTCGATGAGCTCAGCACGACGCTGCTCTTCTGAATCCACAATGCCCGCGCCTGGCACCGCGGTTGCAACATCCGACCAGCGGGTAAGCTTTTGTCGATCCTCGAAAGGAAAGTCGAAGAGGGTCGCCAGCATCTGGGTGGTGAGTTCAATGGAGACCAATTCAACCCAGTCAAAAGGCTGGTTGACCGGAATGCTGTCTAAAACCGATTGTGTGCGCTGCCGAATAAGGTCTTCTAGATTCGCCAAATTACTCGGTGCAACGACAGGAGAAACCGTTTTACGCTGAACGTCGTGGGTGGGCGGGTCCATTGCAATGAACATGCTGACATTGAGCGCGCCTTCCGGCAGTTCTGCATCGATCGGAAAGCCAAGGGTAATACCATGGGCTGACGAAAAGTTGTGATGATCCGAATCCACCTGTTTAATTTCTTTGTAACCGGTCAAAGACCAATAACGACCAGCGAGCTCGGTTTGATTAAAATGAACGGGATCTTCGGCGCGCAACCGTTTGAAGTAGTCCCACTGCTTATCTTCGCTGAATAGTCTGGCGCTGACCGGGTTAAGGTCTGCGAGCGGAATTGCATAAGGGTTCGGGATTTCTCCAGAGATGACGTTTTCCCCGTCACCCGGACGCTTAAAATCTGGGATGGGCTGTGCTTGGTTCTCTGGATTGGCTATTGCTTCGCTCATCTATGAGGTCCTTTCGTATTGATCAAAATAAAAGATTGCCTCAGTTTAGCCCAAGACTGCTTGATCAATAAAGAGGGCGTTAAGATGCGGCAGGTTTCGGCGCCTTGCGTTTAATGGTTCTCTTGGGCTCGCGCGCCTCGGCAGGTTTGCTTGCCGGGCGTTCTCGTCTGGGTGCGGGCCTGGCGTTGTCTTTCTGCCAGGCAGGCTTGGGTTTTCCGCGCGCAGCGGATGTCGCGGCACGGGGCGACTTTTTGCTGCGTTCTTTTTGTGCGTTGGCTTGCTCAGCATCCAAGCGGTGAATGCTTAAGCGGCGGCCGCGAATCCAAACATTTTTGAGGGTTACGAAGACCGTTCTTGGTAGGGCATTGGGTAGCTCTAATAAGGTGTGGTCAGCGAAGATCTGGATTTGTCCAATTTCTTTGCCATTCAAGCCACCTTCATTGGCGATTGCGCCGACGATCTCACCGGGTTCAACCGATTGATCGTGCCCGACTTCAATTCTAAAAATCGCTTTGCCCTTTGATGGGGAAAATCCGGGCTGTGACTTCGGCGGTGGCGGTGGCGCGTCCGAGGAGCTGCCCTCGCAGCTGCACCTGGCTTGCCTCCCTTGGCGCCTCGGTAGCGGCCGTTTTTTCGACTACCTGAACTGCGTTCGGGGAGCAGTTGGCTGGCCATAACGGCCGCAATGGTTAAATGGTCGGTTTCCAGTTCGTTGGCGATTCGGTCGATGACTTCGATCAAGTCCTCGCGGGCACCGGCTTCAACGGCCGTCTTTAACGTTGCAGCGAAATCGGTCAACTGCTTTTCGCGAATCATCACAGCGGTCGGCAGGTGATACTGGGTCAACTTGTTTTGCGTCTCGCGTTCTAAGCCGCGGATCAGTCGTTCTTCTCGTTTGTTGAGAAAAATGATGGCTTCGCCACTGCGGCCGGCACGACCCGTTCGCCCAATCCGGTGAACATAGGTCTCAGCATCATGCGGCGCGTCAAAATTGATCACGTGGCTGATGCGCTCGACATCTAAGCCGCGCGCAGCAACATCGGTCGCCACGACAATGTCCAGTTGGCCTTTGGACAGGCGTTTAATAATTTGCTCACGCTGACTTTGCGCCAGATCACCATGAATGGCGGCGACCTTGTGCCCGCTTTTGCTCACGAGCTCTGCGAGGCTTTCGGTTTGTACCTTGGTGCGAACAAAAATGAGGACCGCTTCGAACGCCTCGAAGTTGAGTAGTTTTTGCAGGGCCTCGGGCTTTTCTTTCGCCGCCATAATGCTGTAGCGCTGATTGATCATCGCTTTCGCGCCGATCAACGCCTTAATCGAGACTGTCTCGGGGGACTTCATAAAACGCGTAGCGATGCGTTTGATTTCTCGCGGCATCGTCGCAGAAAACAGGGCCATTTGGCGCGTATCGGGGGTTTGTTCAAGAATCCATTCAACGTCCTCTAGGAACCCCATTTTGAGCATTTCATCGGCTTCATCCAGCACCAATGCCTCTAAAGCATCGAGTTTGAGCGTTCCACGGCGGATATGATCCATGACGCGACCCGGCGTGCCCACGACCACATGCTGGCCGGCTCTAAGCTGTTGAAGTTGGGGTCCGTAATCCTGTCCGCCGTAAATGGACAAGGTTTTCAGGCCTTTTAAATCAGCGCCATACTGCTTCATGGCTGCGGTGACTTGAATTGCCAATTCACGGGTTGGTGCTAGTACTAATACTTGGGTGGTATTTTTGGTGACGTCGATGCGGGCGAGTAACGGAAGGCTAAAAGCAGCCGTTTTGCCCGTGCCAGTTGGCGCGTGCCCCAGTAGATCCTTGCCAGACAATAAATGCGGGATACTGGCCACTTGAACCGGGGTCGGGTGTTGGTAGCCCAGCCCAGTCAGAGTGGTTAAGAGGTTGGTTGGTAGCTCGAGATCATCGAACGTTGTTGGCACGTCAGTAGTCAGCAAAGGATGGTATCCTGTCGGAGTTTGGCACGAGGGCCGGGGGAAAGGCGCGAAGTATAAATGTTTAGACAGTCTTTACAATGATTAGTTTGAAGTGTTCACCAACCGCGCTGCGCCCGTTTCACCTAACCTCTTGAATAAAAATGCGCACCGATGGTGCTTGCTCGGCTGCCGACTTAAGGTGGAGCGTGTTGTATGCCTTGACGCGCGAGGACGCCGACCGTTTGCAATGGGCGCATAAATGGGGCGCGATGCGTAATAAAGGAGCGGTTTTATGAAGGGTTTTAACGCATGCTAACGGCGGAATGGGTAAACCAATACGCCTTGCCGGCATTTTTACTGGCGATTTTAATTGAAGCTTTTGGGTCCTTTTTTTACCAAAAATCTTGGTATCAGCCACGGGATACGGTGCTATCGCTTGGGCTTTTAGTGCTCTCTGGCTTGATCGATGTGCTGCCGAAGGCTTTGGCGGTCATTGTTTTTTACCACTTATACGAGTTGTCGCCGCTGAAGACGGTCATCGGCACCCAGTGGTGGGCCTGGGGGCTGCTCTTCTTATTGGATGATTTTATCTATTACTGGTTTCATCGCGCGAACCACGAGGTGCGCTTATTTTGGGCAGGCCACGAAGCGCACCACTCAGCCCAATTGATGAACTTTGGCACGGCGCTGCGCCAAGGCGTGGGCGAGCGCGTGCACAAGTATTGGTTTTGGCTGCCGCTACCATTGCTTGGGTTCCACCCGGTGATGGTGCTCACGATGATCAGTCTCAACCTGGTGTATCAATTTTGGGTTCATACCGAGACGGTGAACAAACTACCAGCCTGGTTTGAGTGGCTCTTTAATACTCCCAGCCATCACCGTGTGCACCACGGGTCGAATATCGAGTATTTGGATCAAAACCATGGAGGCGTTTTGATTATTTGGGACCGGTTATTTGGCACCTTTGTTGAAGAAGCCATAGAGCGACCGGTGGTGTATGGCTTAACCAAGAATTTAAAAGGGCACAACCCAGTGTATTTTGCGGTTGCCGGTTATCTCGCGCTTTGGCGCGATCTCAAAACGTGTCAAACTTGGCCGCAGCGATTCGGGCTGCTGTTGAAGGCGCCGGGCTGGCACTTTGAGGGACCGGATCGACGCGCTAAGACCCTTCGTGCGGCTCAGGGCTAAGTCGTTTACAGCGCGAAGTGCGACATTCGGAGTTTTCGGATCAAAGCGTCCCGGTGCACAGTTTCAGGGCATTGACTGTCAGGGTGGTCATCCGCGGACTTACCCGCGATAGGGGTGATCACTGGACAGACGTTTAAGTCGAAGCGGGTCATTGTGGCCGTTGATTTAGGCGCGTCCTAGGATTGAGTGGCGCTCGCAAGGTTTCGTCGTGGTGGTTGTGCTTCGATGTAATCGAGCATTTGCTGGATGCGATCTAGGTTCGTCAACTCGGCGATGACCCGCATCATGTCGCGATGCTTTGGACGCACAGTGTTTAGGCCCGCGTTAAAAACGCAAACTGAAATGGCCTCACGAACCCGCATCATAAACCCGCATCATAAACCCGCATCATAAACCCGCATCATAAATGTCGGTCTGGCGGCTGAGCTGTTTTTTGTCAGGGGTCGAACTGCAGTCCCAAATACAATGATGCCTAGTCGGCAAAGGTAAGAAGACCCAATCTGTTTCGAGCTTTATTCTAAAGCAGCCTTTAAAAATGTTTTAACTTTTAGTTTGGCGTTGTCTCTGATGTCCATATAAAACAGCGCGTAGTCCAGACCATGGTAGTTGCCAGCCGACCCACCAAAAGTTTGAAATTTTGTTCCCGTTTGGTCTGATGCAAATAAAATACCGGCTTTGCATTGTGCCTGCACATACTGTTTTAGGGGCGCGGCCAATGGCCCAAATGTTTCATTTTTCGGATCATCGTCGCCCGAGAACGCTAAGGTAAAGTTTCCGGTCGCGTAAACAGACCCCTTGGCATCTGCCAGTTTGGATAAAGCGCCTTCGTTTTCCCAGGTGATGGGGTTTACACAGATACCGTTTTGATAGGTGGGCATTTCTTTGTTTAACTGAGTCACATTGATGGTGTCCCAGTGAACCAAGCACCCAAGCTGTTCAGCGCGCTCGCAGACCGTAATATTCGACATTTTGTTCATCCAGTCTTTCGAGATCATGCCGCCTATAAGATAAGCCCCGACCATTCGAGGATAAAGGTCTGAGCGATCAATCTCCTCTGCTAGTAACCTGATTGAGTGATGCGTTCCTTGGCTATGGCTGGCAATAATAAAGGGTCGGCCCTTGCTGAAATTATCCAGAAAGTGCTCAAAAGCTTTTTTTACATCTTGGTAAACAAAGTCATGGACCTCGGCTCTGACGTCATCGGTGCCAAAATAACTATAAATCGATGCTTGGCGATAATAAGGCGCGTAGATGCTACAGCATCCGTTAAAAGCGCTCGCTTGGTTTGCCATCATCCATTGAGTGTTCTCCTTGGTGGCGGATTGTTCCGCCAATGGATCTGTCCAATGATCGCCTTTTAAGTAACCGGTCGGGTGAACAAAAAACACATCGACTTCGGTATTGGCCTGGTCAACGGCTTCTTCACCGGCCGGAAATAAATCGGCTTCATCTTCAATGAAGGGCAGAGCAGCCCAAGCGCTGGTTTTCGCATAGTCTAGTTGGTCAACCGCATCGTTTGGATCAAAGGGTTTGTCTGGACCGCTAAAAAAATAATCATAAGCCAGATCCGCGGTGAGGCCGGTATCACTGAGTTCGTCAATAACAGTGTAAATCCAACCCCCAATGCCTGATAAAACGATCACGCAAATGAAAATAATTTTTTTCATAAGTTCACCTAGTTGTAATGAATATCCAAAAATCCAGCCCTGTGGTGACAAGGGCTTTAAATGTTTGAGTTATAACGACCAGCAATGAAAATCTAAAATCTAGATGGCGATTTCAAAGCCAGGTGTAAAACCAGTCCACGTTGGTCATAAAAATAGTGCGAGAACCTAACGACTATAAGCCGCCTTTTTCTCAGATGTCAAAGTACCGCTAATCGAGGGTTTTGGATCAAAGGTTCAGGGCAATGACTGTCATGCAAAGAATCTGCGGATCACCACATTGCTCATGGTTTGGGTTGGGTCATCGCGCTCGGTTTCGCGAAGATGCTCGCAGACTGCATTGTTGGGATCCATGGTTTATAGTCCTTTAAACCGGTGATCGCACTAACAGGCTTTGCTGGACAAACTGAAAGTGATCCTGCGGAATATAAAGCGGCAAGATAGCGCGGCAAGATAAAGCAGCAAGATAGAGCAGCAATATAAAGCGGCAAAATGACAGCGTAAAGGTGACGGCAGTAGCGCCGATGCGACCGCCAGCCCGTGAGCCTTTTAAATCAGGCCAAGTAAAGTTTTGGGAGTGCACTATGGATTTTCGTCAAACTACAATTTTGGAATTGTCACAGCAAGTTCAATCTGGACAGACGAGTTGCCAATCGTTGGTGACCGAAGCGCTTGAGAATATCCATCGCCTCAATCCAACCCTCAATGCGTTTTGCGCCGTTGACGCCGCGCGATCGCTTGATGAGGCTGCCAAGATTGATCAGCGCTTAGCACGCGGTGAGCGGCTCCCGCTGGCGGGCATTCCATTTGGTGTGAAAGATCTGGAAGACGCCCAGGGCTACATCACCACTTTTGGTTCTGCGTTTCATACGAATGATGCGCCAGCGCTCGAAGACTCTGAACTGGTTCGGCGATTACGGGCCGCCGGCGCCGTTGTGGTGGGCAAAACCAACACCCCTGAATTTGGTTACAAAGGTAAAACCGACAACGTGCCATTTGGCTATACCAAGAACCCTTGGGACTTAACGCGTACCCCAGGCGGGTCCTCGGGCGGCTCGTCATCGGCGATCGCCGCGGGCATGATTCCGCTGGCCACTGGCAGCGATGGCGGTGGCTCGATCCGGATACCGGCGGCATTGTGCGGCTTAAGCGGCATTAAAACCTCCCAAGGGCGGGTGCCGAACGGCGGGCCGAAACCCACGGGGTCTGGTTTGCTGACGGTGAAGGGGCCCATGACCCGGCGCATCCGAGACGCAGCCTTTGTGTTGGATCAGTGTGTTGGCGCTGAACCGACCGATATCTTTTCCTTACCCGCACCGACGGAGCCTTGGGCGCCCCAGCTCGATGGCGTGCTGCCCAAGGCGGTGATCTTTTCGCCCACCATGGGGATCACGAGTTGTGATCAAGAGATTTCAGATCTATGCGAGGGCGCCATCGCAAAGCTGGTCGCGGCAGGGGTGCAGGTCATCCGGCAGGACAAAATCTGGGATCAACATCCTTTCTCAGACTGGCTGGTATTTTGGACCGCAGCCCGCGCGCGGGCTCAAGGTCATTTAAGAGGCACAAAAGATTGGGAAAAAATTGATGCGGCGCTACGGCCCCAGATCGAAATGGGTCTGGATCGATTTTCGGCCGCCGATTATGCGGTGGCCATCGATCATTGCCACACCTACGCCTACCAGCTTGAAGCGGTGCTGCAACAGGCCCCCATATTGTTAACGCCCTTAACCCGAGGTCATGCGCCGACGTTAATGGGTGACGGTTTGGTCAATGGCGAAGAAACCCCGGACTGGGTTTCGTTTACGATGGGGCTCAATATGACGCGAAACCCTGCGGGCAGCGTGCCGATTGGCTTGGCGGCAGACGGCATGCCGATTGCGATGCAGGTCATCGGACGTCAGCGGGATGATTTAACCGTGCTGAAAGCCATGGCGGCAATGGAAGATCTGATGGATTTCACAGCAGTAGCCTCCGGCTTTTAAAGCCAGAATGCCGAGCGGTTTTAGCGGCCGACTGAAAGGCCATGATGAATGGTCGCCATGAGTTGGTGGTGGATAGAGGTTCTGCGTTTTGACTTTTTGATCTCGTATGATATTGATGGGACTGATAGCAGACCTTCTGATATCAAAGTTGATTCAGCAGGGGGCATTGATTGATTGGGTCAGATCAAGGGCGCCAATCAATGGCTAGTAATCAATGGCTAGTAATCAATGCTGTCAATAAATGGCGCGTAATCAATCGCGCTCATAAACATTACTGGAGATAACCCGTGCATCCATTTAGGATGTATTTTCGATTTTGAATGAGGAGAGAACGTGCCAACACCTGCAAGAGTTATTGTCTTACCAAAGGAAAAAGGACCGCTGGAAATAATCGAAATGTCGCTACCCGATCCCGGTCCTTATCAGGTTGTTGTGAAGCAATTCGCCAGTGGTGTTTGCCATAGTCAATTGCATCAGATGCATAACCCCCGCATGGGCCCGGTTGTATTGGGGCATGAGTCGACGGGCACCGTATTGAGCGTAGGTAGCGAAGTTGATCACGTTGTGGTTGGTGACGTCGTGATGGTCACCTGGGTGCCTCGCAATGCAGCGGCAACGCAGAGGGCGCCTGAGTCCGCTGCGTTGACCTTACCCGATGGTTCTGTCGCAACGTCACAGAATGTCTTTACTTGGGCCGATACGACAATCGCGGACGAGCAGTACGTCGTCAAGGTTGCTGCTGATATCAATAAAGAAGTGACCTCCATCATTGGTTGCGCGGTGATGACGGGCGCGGGCGCGGTCGAAAACACGGCCGACGTTCAGGCGGGCGACAGCGTGGCGATATTTGGGGTGGGGGGTGTGGGTTTGTCCGCGGTGGTCGCGGCCCGCGCGCGGGGTGCTAATCCGTTGATCGCCATTGACTTAGATGATGAGAAATTGGCGTTTGCTCGACAGTTTGGTGCAACCCATGTGATCAATGCTGCCAAAGAAGACCCAATTGCTGCAATTCGCGCCCTGACTACCCAGACCGATCGCCATACGATTCGTCGAGAGACCGTTGCTGGCGCGGATTTTGTTTTTGATTGCATCGGTATACGAAAAACCATGGAGCAAATTGTGCCTTCGGCGAGAGACGGATTTTTTGGTGCTGAACCGGGCGGTACAGCGGTTTTAGTTGGGGTGCCAACGACACGGGTTGAGCTTGATCCTCTGGATCTGTTGATGAATGAGAAACGGTTCATTGGCAGTATTGGCGGCTCGTGTAGTCCGGATCGCGATTTTCCGCGTTACATCAAATGGTATGAAGAAGGCACGCTGGATTTAAATGCAATGGTGACTGCCCGGTATCGCCTTGATGAGATTAATGAAGCAACGCGCGCGCTGACGGCCGGTGAAATCCAGGGCCGAGCAATTTTAGTGTTCTAGTGCGGTATCGAGGCAATTTAACGGACCAGCGCAGGGCGCAGCGCGTCCGCGGCTGCCTTGACGTAAGGTATGCGCGCGAAGGCTTGCTTGAGACGTTAACGCAGGCGCTAGCAGCCTGCGGTTTTTTTTATTGAACCGCCGGCAAAGCCGGGTGCGTCGTTCAATGCAGCGGTTGCGCGCCTTGACTCAGGTTGTAAGGAGATCAAGATTGATCCATTCAAATTGGAACTATCCAACCCAAATTCACGTCGGGGCCGGGCGACGATCAGAGCTAGCGGAATATTGCCGAGCGCTGAATATTACGCATCCAATGGTTATCACCGACCACGTCCTATTAAACCTGCCGATGGTTCAGGCGATCCTGAACCAGTTGTCTTTAGCGGGCCTTGATCCAGGGCTATTTTCTGGGGTGAACGGTAATCCCACGGGTTCGGAAGTGGACGCTGGCTGCCAGGCCTATCGAGCAGGCGGTCATGATGGCGTGGTGGCGATTGGCGGTGGCAGCGCGATGGATGTCGGTAAGACCATTGCGGTCATGGCGCGTCAACGCTGCGCGCTGTGGGACTTAGAAGACCTTGGTGATCAATGGCAGCGGGCTGATGCGGCCCAAATCCAACCGATTATCGCGGTGCCTACCACTGCTGGAACCGGCTCTGAAGTCGGTCGGGCGGCGCTGATCGTGAATGAAAGCAGTACTCGTAAGGTCATTATTTTTCATCCGCTCATGTTGCCGAAGAAAGTGTTACTTGATGCGGATCTCACGGTTGGTCTACCAGCGCATTTAACGGCGGCCACTGGGATGGACGCGCTCTCGCATTTATTGGAAGCGTATTGTTCACCGGTATTTCATCCGATGGCCGAAGGGATCGCGCGGCAAGGGATGGTGATTATTCAGGGCTATTTAATCCGAGCCGTTACCAACGGCGAGGACCTTGAGGCCCGGGCGCAAATGCAGATTGCGTCGATGATGGGGGCCACGGCATTCCAAAAGGGCCTCGGCGCGATGCATGCCCTAGCGCACCCACTTGGGGCGCATCACAATGCGCATCATGGCCTGCTCAACGCCATCCTGATGCCCTACGTGCTGCAAGCAAACCGATCTGCGATCGATGCGGGGTTGGCGTCGCTCGCTCGACATTTAGATCTCGGGGATTCGTTCGAGGACTTTTTGAATTGGGTGTTGTCGCTTAGGGCCAGCGTGGGGATTCCGCATGGATTAACCCAGGCGATTGCGGGTGTCATCGATGTGCCAACAATCGCCCAAGCCGCGGTCGAGGATCCTTCAGCCGCCACCAACCCCATTGACTTTAAGGCGGCGGATTTCGAGCGAATCTTACGGGCTGCGATGGCCGGTGCGGTAGGCTCGGCATCGATCACAGCGTGACGGTCGTTGCCCGCAATGATGCGGGTAGGGCGCTAAACCTTGCTCTACTTGCTGTGACCTTGACCGTTGGTGTTTAAAAGCTTGCGGTTAGGCCCTCTTAGGGCGCGGTGACGGGTTATCGATGCGAGCCTGACCGGTTTTTTGATAAAGCTGGGTCCTTCTCAAAAAGCGGGTGATCGTTCGTTAACGCATTGCCGTAATCAAGGCAGGCGCTGCCAGTACGCCCTGCGGGCAAAGCCGGGCGTGGCTGGGTTCAAGCGCAATGTCCTTGAGATGATCATTGCGCTTGGGCCAACGTTGTGGCGCCGAGATTATACGGCCGGGGCTTTGGGTTCGGCGATAAAGACAGGAATCACGCGATCGGTTTTGGCCTGATACTCGTTGTAAAGTGGAAAGGCCTCGGCGCTGGCTTGCCAGAGCGCTGCGCGTTCGTCCGCATCAAAAACTTCTCTGACCACCATGGTGGTGACTTCGGTGGCGTCCCGAATTTCAACTTCGGGGTGGGCCCTGAGATTATAAATCCAAACGGGGTTTTTCGGCTGGCCGCCCATGGAACCAATCAAAACATAGCTCTGATCAACTTTGACACGCATCAATGGGATTTTTCGGATACCCCCAGTTTTCGCGCCCTTGGTGGGTTACGATGACGCAGGGTAAACCCGTTTCGCGAAGGGTAGTGCCTTCGGTGCCGCCGCTGCCTTCGTACAGTTCCACGTGTTTTCGAACCCAATCAATTTTAGGTGGGAGGTATTCGCTCATAGGGCCGTCCGGACAATTTGTTGTAGGATCTCGGATCATGGCAGAGAAGCGGAATTTGGCCAAGGCCTAAGCGCCTCTATGCTCTGGCGTCTGGGATTAGGCGATCGGCTTGCCGGTGGCAGCAGCCGGTGGCAGCAGCCGGTGGCAGCAGGTGCTGGCAGCAGGCGCTGGCATTGGGGCGCCAATGATGCCCGAAGTCTATTGTGAGGCATCGCCAGAAGTCGCTGGATGCGGGTCAGCAAACCGTCCTGATCGATCCAAAATGTCAAACCGGGGGGTAGGCGGCTTCAATGAAGCGCCCTTTAAGGTTGATGAAGGCCTTCAAAAGGGTTGGTTCGTTTGTTGACGCAAGAATATTAAAAATCAGGAGTCATAAATGATATTTAACAGTTACTTACCGGTATTTTTAAAGACAAATAATTCTATTTTTCACGGACGTTTAGGGGCTCGGTTAACGCGCTTGATGACGGTATCATCACTGCTCTTTGCACCGTTGTTTGCGGCAGGCGAGAATAGCGCATTCGAAGATCAGGCGGCGCAGGGCGATTCTCACAGGGTTGTCATTGAGCAGTTACTGGACGGACTGCACCGCGCAGCCGCCGAGTCTGACGCGGCGGATTATTTTGCCCGATACACCCAGAACGCACATTTTCTTGGCACGGATGCCAGCGAGCGATGGTCTATGGATGCTTTTAAAGCCTACGCGGAAAAACCTTTCGCGGAAGGTCGGGGTTGGCGGTACGACGTTGTTACAAGGCATTTAGTGCCGACCGCGAGCTCAGCGGTTTACGGCTTTGATGAGCTTCTGAGCAACGAAAAGCTGGGACTCTGTAGAGGCTCCGGCGTGGTGGTGTTCGACGGTGAGCGGTGGCAGGTGGCGCATTACGTGCTGTCGATGCTGATCCCCAATTCAATTGCTGAATCAGTCGGGCGCGAGAGTGCGCAAGCGCTCGAACAAGCGGATCCGTAGCCAGCCTGTATCGGATGACTCGGACCGGTTTGCTGCGCTGAAGGCCGCGCTGAAGGCCGCGCTGAAGGCTGCACTGAAGAATGTAAAAAACCGACCGTCGTGGGCTGTCGCGTATCGTTTCTAGAATTTGCGTGCCGAGCGGGTATGAGTCGCTGAGTCGTGCAGTAACGGATGGCGCCGCGTGTTAAGGCATCGAACGAGCGCCTGGCCGATGGGTGAAGGCTGGTTGTTGACTGAGCGGGTGAACCAACAAAATTGCGCTGAGAAGGCTGTGCTCCTGACCATAGCGAGGTATAGTACACAACAGTAGATTTGGCAGCGAAAGTATGAAGTTTTTTATTGGTCTGTTCGGTGTTATAGGCAGTGTCCTGGGCGGCTATGTGCTATCGGGTGGATTCCTATCACAGCTTTGGCATCCGCCAGAGTTGATGATTATCGCCGGTGGCGCCATCTTTGCTTTGGTGATTGGTAGTAGCATGGATACCGTAAAAGGCATCGGCCGGGACTTCAAGTTTGTCTTAAAGGGCACAAAGTACCAGGGCGAAAGCTATCTCGAACTCTTTAGTTTTCTGTATTTACTGTTTGACAAAGGCCGGCGCAGCGGCATGCTGGCGCTTGAAGATGATGTGGATCGGCCAGAGGACAGCGAAATTTGGCAGCAGTTTCCAAAGATCCTGCAGAATCATCACGTCAAGGATTTCGTCTGCGATATATTGAGAATCAAAATCTTAGGTAATCTTAATGTGCATGAGATTGAAGCCTTGATGGATATCGAATTAGACACCCACCACCATGAGGCGCTACAACCGTCAGGTGCGATGCAATCAATGGCCGATGGGTTGCCCGCATTTGGGATCGTTGCTGCGGTTATGGGCGTCGTGATTACCATGGGGTATATCTCTGAGCCGCCAGAGGTGCTGGGTATGAAAGTTGGGGCCGCATTGGTCGGCACCTTTGTCGGTGTCCTACTCGCCTATGGCTTTGCCGGACCGATTGCGAGTGCCTTAAAGAGCGTGGCGGAAGAGGACGGCGCTTACCTGATTTGTATCAAAACGTGCCTGATTGCGGATATTCAAGGTTATCAGCCGAGCATGTCGCTTGAGTTTGGTCGCAAGACGATTCCGTCGGTGGTCAGACCCAGTTACAGTGATTTGGATGATCGGATTCGAGAAGTAAAATCTACCGTTAAAAAGTCAGCCTAAGAGGCGATGGTGGAACCGTCTAAACCGACCACAATTGTCGTCAAACGAATTAAAAAAGGCGACCATGCGCATCATGGTGGCGCTTGGAAAATCGCCTACGCTGATTTTGTGACGGCGATGATGGCGTTTTTTTTGATGCTCTGGCTTTTAGGCTCACTGAGCACTGCTAAGAAACAAGGTCTGTCGCGGTTTTTCTCCTCGCCCAGTGCCATGGTGAGTTCTGGTGGCACGAACAGTTCGGTGCTGGACTTTACCGGCGAGCCAAGGCCTGAATCCGAATTTGACCCAGATCCTTCCGAGACCGCCACGGCCAATTCGGATCAAGTTATCGAGCTTGATGAGTTGTTATTGCGTTTAAAAGAACAAATCGAAACCAGCGAAGCCTTTAAAGATTATAAAGACCAGTTGATGCTCGACATTACGATTGAAGGCCTGCGGATTCAGATGATCGATGATGAAGACCGGCCGATGTTTGATGTTGGGAGCCCAAACCTTAAGCTTTACGCTGAAACAATGCTCAAAACCATAGGTGCCACGATCGCGGAGGTGCCGAACCGTGTGAGTGTTGCCGGTCATACCGATGCGCGCACCTACAGTTCAGGGCGCCGTGAATACAGTAATTGGGAGCTCTCGGCGGATCGCGCCAATGCGGCTCGACGCGCGTTGGCTCAGAGCTTGCCTCAGGATGTTAAGTTCGGACGGGTCGTTGGTTTGGCCGATTCGGTTCCCTATGACAAGACCAATCCGTTTAGTGCAACCAACCGGCGAATCAGTATTGTTGTGCTCAATGAAGCCACCGAGCGCGCAATTGGTCTCCGTGAAGATCTCCCGACAAAGCCAGAAACCTCGGAGCCGTCGACTGAAGCGCCTGCAGCGACTGAAGCGCCTGCAGCGACTGAAGCCGCTGGGTTTGCTGACGAATCGTCTGTGACCGATGCAGGGTAAACCCAAGATCAACGCGTTGTCCGGGCCATCAAGGCCAGGGTTTTAGCGTCTGATGTTTTGATGCCAAGGTGTTCTGTTCTTCCCGAACGGTTTGCGCTGAGCGTGAAGCACACCAAAATTTGACGTGAGGTTGCAGCGTTTTGCGGTCAAGCGCCGAATTTGTTACAAGATACGGTGCCGTCATTGAATACGAGATGGGCGCCGCTTGATGAACGGGTCACCTTGGACAACAAATTATGGACTATGTCTCGATTGAAGCCGCCCAAGCCACAACCGGATTAACCCTGGTGGTAAACGCCGGTGTGCCCGGGCCGTGGAGTGAATCGGCAAAAGCGTTGTTCAGGCATCATCAAATCCCGTTTTTGGCGGTCCCTCAGATTCCTGCGACAGCCAATGAGGATCTGCTGGCCTGGACAGGGCATCGCAATGCCCCCATTGCCATCTACCCATCGGAGCCTCCAAGAACCCGTGCGCTCGAACTGTTGGAACTGGCAGAGCGGTTAGGTTTAGGGGCATCTTTAATGCCAAAAAAGCGGGCGGGACGCATCCAGGTGACCGGGTGGGTTCAAGAGATTGCGGGTGAGCGCGGATTCGGGTGGTGCGCTCGATATTTGATTTTTAATCAATGGGCCAGTCAGATGAGTGACGCGGCGCGGGCGGCGAACCCCATGTTTTCGGCGTATGGTTATGATGAAAGTTCACAAGCGCGAATGCTCGAAAGGGCACAATCCTTTTTGAGTGACCTGGCCCTGGCGATGAAAGCGCGCACGAGTGCGTACCTCATCGGGGACCACTTAACCGCAGCAGATCTTTACTGGGCTTATTTTTCGAACTTGCTTGCGCCGTTGCCGGTTGAGGTCAACCCAATGAAGCCGTCCTCCCGGCAGGCTTACGAGATACCCGGGCAGTTGCTGGCCGGATATGATCCGGTGATCCTTGCCCATCGAGATTTTATTTTTGATCAGCATCTTCAACAACCGTTAGATTTTTAACGCGGTGGTGAATCGCTGGTCAGCCGAAACGGCGTTAAAAATCGAGCGAGCAAGACGATCCAAGGAGTTATGGTTTGGATGACACAATGGAACAAACGCTCTTTTTTGAGCACCACCTGAAGACCACTCGATCAGTTCGCCGAAACCTGGATTTTGACCGACCTATCGAGCAGTCAGATCTCTACGCCTGTATCGAGGTTGCCGTCCAAGCCCCAACGGGTCTCATCGGTGAAGGTTGGCGCTTTATCGTCATTACCGAGCCGGATAAGAAAGCGGCTATCGCGGCCTTGTATTGTGAAACGCTCATCGAGCTGATGGCGGCCCGCAGCTTGCCGCTGAAGTCCTCGCATCGCGCTTTGATGGACCGCCTCCATGACATTCCCTGCATGATTTTGGTTTGCGCAGTGGGCGAGCCGCCCCAAGAAATCGGCGGTCAAATTGGCTTTTATGGTTCGATATTGCCTGCGGCCTGGTCGTTGATGTTAGCGCTACGAGGGCGTGGGATTGGCACCACCTGGACCTCGCTACTCAATGCGCGTGCGGCGGAGGTTGCTCGGCTTTTGGCGATTCCAGACGGGATTACCCAAACGGTGATGCTGCCCGCGGCTTACGCTAAAAATGCGACCTTAAAGCCCGCCGCGCGAGCGCCCGCGGATGCGGTTACTTTTTGGGAATCCTGGGGCAACACCCGCCCGCAAGACCCGACTCAGTCATGACGGCGCCGGGGTCTGAGCGGCGCGCAATCACAAGTTTTAATTGTATGAGGTTGGGTCAATCATGTTAGGTCTCTTGGATGCTTTGGCGATCATGGCGTACTTCACGGTGCTACTGCTGATCGGTTGGCGAATCATGGTTCGCGCCCGGGGTGACGGCGCACTGGGTTCGTTTCTGGCTGCGGATCGGAACATGGGGTTTGTCCAAACCACCGCCTCGACGGCGGCGACAGACTTGGGCGGCGGCTTTAGTATTGCGATGGGGGGGTTAGGGTTTTCGTTGGGCATTTCGGGCTCCTGGCTCATTGCCATTTCAGGCCTGAGTGTGGTGATGGTGTCGTTTTTACTCGTGCCTCGACTGAAAATCTGGTCAGATCAAACGCA
The DNA here is from genome assembly GCA_905182155.1 of uncultured Pseudomonadales bacterium. GTDB lineage: Bacteria > Pseudomonadota > Gammaproteobacteria > Pseudomonadales > Azotimanducaceae > UBA9926. Next base: position 13,235 of record CAJJAX010000018.1, on the reverse strand, counting down.
AGGGTTAACCACTGGAGATTTGTTCACCGATCGTTTCGACTTGAAAACGGGCCGACTGGCGGCCCTCGTCATTGCCTTGAGCTGGTTTTCCTTTGTGGGCGGGCAAATCATTGCCGGTGGTAAGTTACTGCAGGTTACGATGGCGATGGACTTGAGCGCGGCCATTGCCGTCTCGGGACTGGTGATCCTGGGTTACACCACGATGGGTGGATTGAAGGCTGTGATCTATACGGATGTTTTTCAAATGGTGGTGCTCTTTGTGGGCATCGTTCTGCTATTGGTGCCGCTAGGCCTGATTGAAGTGGGTGGTTTGGGCGCCGTTATCGCGCATTTTGAAGCAGACCCAGCGACGGCATCGATGGTGGATTGGATGGCACTTGAGCCGAAGCAACTCATTGGGTGGTTTTTAGCGGTCTTCCCGGTTTGGTTTATTTCCATTGCCGCCATGCAAAGAATTGTTGCAGCAAGAAGTGTTCAGGTTGCGCAACGCGCTTTTTTGGTGACGGGCGTACCGATTGAATGGCCATTGTTTGCCATTAGCGCGACGTTTGTCGGGCTCCTGGCTCGGATGTTGATGCCTGAATTAAGTGACCCAGAGCTTGCCACGCCAATGATGATCTTAACGATTCTGCCGGCCGGTATCGCGGGTATCGTGATTGCCGCGTACATCGCGGCGGTCATGTCCACCGCGGACTCTTGTTTGATTGGGCCGGTGGCGATTATTACCAATGATTTTTATAAGAAGTGGTGGCGCCCCGATGCCTCTGACGCCGAGATGCTTCGATGTGCGCGGTACTTAACGGTTGGATTGGGCGTTCTTGCCATTGGTTTGGCTTATCTGGTTCCCAATGTCCTAGACCTCATTTTATATGCCTATACCTTTGGTGCCGCGGGCTTGTTCTTCCCAATGCTGGGACTCTTGTTTTGGCAACGCACCACCACCGCGGGCGCATTTGCCAGTATGGTGTGCGGGGGCGGCAGCGCGGTGGTCTGGATGGCAGTGGGCGAGCCCTATGGGTTTACCGCCGCTTATTTGGGCTGGGGGGTTGGATTTCCGGTGTTGGTCATTGTGTCGCTGGCAACGCCTCACAGCGCATCCGAAAACTTAAACCTATTCGCGAACCGTACGGCTGGCGCCATTCAAGGGCGCGGCAATGATTAACAGGCCGGTTGCGCGCCGGCAATCAAGGAGGCAATGATGCCCAATTGGCAAATGCCTAAAGCAGGACTACTCATTACACCGAAAACGTTGGTGGTGACCCGGGGTTATCAGACCGAAAAACTGACGGCGCTTGGGATCGATTCGAGCGGTTATGGTAATTGGTGCGATCCAGCGTTCTTCATAGGGTTGAGTATTCAAGCCGGTACGGAGTCGGGTATCTCAGCCGAAGGCAATATTAATATGGTGACCGAACTGGTTCAGCACCGGCGGGTGCCGCTCGATGAACCCTTAGCATTAACCGGTCAAATTCAGTGGGTTCGACCCGTGCCGAGAGGCCTACGAATTCGCACAGAGGTCGAAATCTCGTTACCGGACGGGACCCCGGTGCTTTCTGTCGCACGCGAATCGCTTAAGCCCAATCCGGATCGGGTAGGGGCTCGAGGGGCTGGCGAGCAAGCTGCTTTGGTTATTGCTGATCCACAGGCGCTTCAACGGGTTGCAAGCTATGCGTTAACCCCCGAGGCGACGCAGGCCTATAGCAGTGAGGGCAATGCGATTCACTATAATGTTGAGGCCGCGCAAGCGGCAGGATTTCAGGCGCCGATCATTGGCGGGGGGCAAGGGGTTCATTTTATCACCCAAGCGCTTTGGCAAGGTGGCATTGATCAAATGGATCTGGCGATCTATTTTAGACGACCAGTTTTTTGGGATGAGCCGGTTTGGGTGGGGATCAAGCCGGATGAAAGTGCCGCAGGATTAATCAAGGGTGAAAAAGTCGCAACCGAGATCCGCATTAATGGGTTAGTCCGACCGAGAACTGGCTCGCAACCCTGATACGCGTGTTGCGGCGATGAGCATTAGTTGGGGTTGCGGATTGTCTCGGTGCACGTGCTTGCGGTGATGCCCCATCTGGGGACAGGGCTTTACCCTTTATGAGGCCTCCCAATCAGGTTGGTCGCTTTAACCGCATCAAAATGGAAGGATTAAAATGGCTAACTTTCAATATCAAGAGGTTAATTTACACTACGAAGTATATGGCTCGGGTTTTCCTGTTTTGCTGTTTGCCCCGGGCGGCATGCGCTCGGCAATCGACTTCTGGCAACATGGGCCCTGGAACCCGATCGAGGCGCTGCAGCGTCATTTCAGGGTGATCGCGATGGATCAAAGAAATGCGGGCACCTCCCGAGCGCCGATTACGGCGAAGGATAATTGGGAAAGCTATTCAACTGATCACTTAAGGTTACTGGATCACTTGCGAGTCGATCGCTGCCATTTGGTCGGTGGGTGCATTGGTGGCGCCTTCAGTTTTAGCTTGATGCGTCACGCGCCTGAGCGGGTTGCCGCCGCCGTGATTCAGCAATCTATCGGTCTCGATCAGAATCAATCGGCTTTCTACGACATGTTTGACGGTTGGGCGGTCGATCAGAAGCAGCAAGACCCGACGGTTACAGACAGTACGCTCGCGGCCTTTCGATCTAATTTATACGATGAAGATTTTGTCTTTAGCGCATCTAAAGCTGAAGTCGCGCGGTGCGAGAACCCGCTCTTAGTGCTCATGGGGCAAGATCTTTATCATCCGGAGTCAGTCTCGCGTGATATTGCGGCTTTGGCGCCCAATGCTGAACTGGTAACCGCCTGGAAGGAAGATGGCCAGGCGACGGCGCAACGGGTACGGCAGTTTTTGATGGCCCATACGAAGGCGTAACCGGATCGATGCCTGGTGGGTGATTGGTTAAAACGGTTTGGATTGCATCGACCGGATGACCTCGCGCCAGAGCGGGCGGGCCGGGCAAGCCGATCACGGTGTCTTTGATCGCGCCCTGACAAACGATCGGCGCGGATCTCAAAGTGTTGTTTGATGCGTTTTGTCGAACGTTTTAAGCGTATCTTAGGCCGTGTTATGGCCTGTCAAAAAATTGAAGCTGGACAATTCGAAAACAGAAGGGTTTAAATGCTGGTGCGATGAACGCGGGCATCCGCTGAGGTTTACGCACAGACGAGACGATTCATCAATGTCAATTCACGGCAGAACCAAGGAGTAGGTATGGGTATTTTAGAAAGATTTCAGATTGACGGCCAGATTGCGGTTGTCACGGGTGGTGGCCGGGGGATTGGCGAGGCCATCGCGCTTGGATTAGCCGATGCCGGCGCGGATGTCGTGGTCGCTGCGAGAAGGACAGAGGAAGTAGAAGCCGTTGCTGAAAAGATTCGCGCCAAGGGACGACGCGCGCTTGCCGTGACGTGTGATGTGATGGACATCGATCAGGTGAAGGGCCTTGCGGCGCGCGCCCGAGACGAAATGGGCGGATTAACCTGCTGGGTCAGCAATGCCGGTGGCGCGGATGATCGCGTTGCCCGAACGCTGCTGGAGTTGCCGGAGCGGCAGTGGGATTTTCAAATGAACCTGAACCTCAAAGCGGTCTGGACGGGCGCGCAAGCCGCAGCTGAAATTATGAAAGACACTGGCGGTGGCACGATCATTAATATCTCTTCCCAGGCTGCCAATCGGGCGTCACCGTTTAACGGGCCCTATGCTGTCGCTAAAAGCGGCGTCAATAACCTGACGCAAACGCTTGGGGCAGAGCTTGCGCGGTATAACATTCGGGTTAACGGTATCTCACCGGGCCCGATCCCGACGGAAGTGTTCATGGAGTTTCTGGGCTTAAAGGAAGAAGATCTACCCAAGATGGGGGAACGCATGAACATCCCATTGGGCCGACTGGGTGACCCAGAAGACATCGCCCCGGCGGTCGTGTATCTCGCCTCAGAAGCCTCAAGCTGGATGACCGGGCAAACCATTACCATTAACGGCGGCAGCTAACGGTCGCGAACGCGGTAAGTCGAGCACCTGCTGATCTTTTGATCGGCAGGGGTGCTCAGATCACCCGTTTTGCGCGCATGCGCCATGGCATGACGGATGCTCTGGCCCAGAAGGTCAATTGTCAGGGCGCACTTAAGTGCGGCGGCAGTTCAACCCAGGCCCCGGTGCCGCTGGCATTGTCTGGCATGGATTGCCACAGCGGAATGAGCTGTAAATCCTCGAACAAAACACGATTGTTGCGAATGGTTTTTCGCCACCACATCCGCTTTCGAAGTTCCTCTGGTGCGAGATCATCGGTTGTAAACGGCTCGCTACCCAGCTCGATTCTACCGGGTTGCTCATTTTCGAAAGCGGCAGCGCGCCAGATTGCGCCCCCCATGCCAATATAATAAATGTACATAACCGTACACATCGCCGCGAACTCAGCTTCAAATTGCTCGAATTCGTAATCCTGATAGCACTGGGTTTTGGTCTTAAATAATTCGAAAAAGGTCCGAAGGACGAGATTACGATTTTCAGCTTCATAGACCTCAGGTAAGACACTACCGCTGCTCATCAAATAGGCAAGGTCCGATGGGATGGGTCCTTTAAACAGCAATTGAAAATCGATGGTCAACCAGCCATGGGGGTTTTCCTCTGTCTTAGGGCAGAAAAATAGATTGTCGCCGCGTAGGTCGCCATGACTGAGGGTACAGGACGCGCCTTGGGCGGGGTCGATCTTTGAAAAGTGTGCGTCGAGTTTGTTGGTGAAGAGTTCGGCGACGCCTGTGCCAAAGAGGGTTTGCCAAGAAATGCCGTCGTTGAGATCCGATTCGACCAACGAGACCACCTTGTCGAATAATTTGGCGCCCGCGGGCATCACGTCTTTATACAAAGCCAGGTTTTCGGCGGATCCCCAGTGACCCACACCAAATTCAGCGAGGGTCGTTGCGCGCTCACCGGTATCACATCCTTCCCAAGCCACCGCACAATCCACAAGGCCCGGAATCATCTGCAAGACCTCGTCGAGATTTAATTCGGTTTCGTGGACTTTCTGTTGAGCAAACTGATCGACGTCCGCCATGATGAGGCCCCATCGGCTGTTTGCCTTGTCGAAGTCAGCAAGGTAAACCTCCGGCCGTGGGTAGAATTGCGCCGAGGGAATCATGTAGCCCTTGATGTCTTTGATGAACATGTCACTAATAGCGTCTTCTGGCATCATCTCGAAATCTGGCCAGGCCTTGGCAACGAAGTAAGCCGGGCAGTTGGTCGGCGCTTTAAAAGAGCAGTGGATCTTTTTAATGTCTGAGAAGTACCCAGCGGTCATCCCAACGCCGGACTCTTCAACGGCTGTGATGTCGTTGTCGGTCTCAAGTAGCCCTCGAGCTTTGAGTAATTGAGTCAAGAATGCCGCATTAATATCAGCGAGCTTGGCGGGAAGTTCCATGTCTTTTGGAATCGTCGTTTCGGTTGCTTGATCTATCACAGTGACCACTCTTATCTTTTGTCCGGAGTCTTGATTCAACGTCGAGTGCACAAAGATGTCAATGACCTGACGCATTGGTTGGAGATTGCAAGGATTGGGTTTAAGTGTCACAGTTCTGAGAAATAGCGAACGGGATGAAAGCGGATGAGCGAGGCAATTGACCAACCTGGCGTGGACGAAGACCTAGCGTCGATCGATGTCTCTGATCCCATGATATTTAAAAATGATGCTTTCCGGCCCGTATTTGCAAGGCTCAGAAAAGAAGCGCCGGTGCATTACTGTCGCGACAGTCCTTTTGGACCTTATTGGTCGATTACCCGTTTCCACGACATTATGGCGGTGGATAAAAACCATCACGACTTTTCGTCCCAAGGGGGGGTCAGTATTGGTAATCGTAGTGCGGATTTTGAGGCGCCAAACTTCATCTCTATGGACCCGCCCAAACACGATCTTCAGCGCAAAGCCGTGACGGGCGTCGTGGCCCCAATGAATTTAGCAAAGCTTGAGCCAGTGATTCGTCAGCGTGCTGGCTGGATATTGGATGAATTGCCAAGTGGTGAGTCGTTTAATTGGGTTGAGCACGTCTCCATTGAACTCACGACCCAAATGTTGGCGACAATCTTTGATTTTCCTTTTGAGCAGCGCAGAAAGTTAACGGATTGGTCAGACCTCGTCACATCGAGCGTCGCGGCTGGGGGGACGGTGCCGGATGAGGATCGCCGAGAAGGCTTAATGCAGTGTCTTAGCGAGTTCACTGACCTTTGGAACGAGCGAGTGCATTGGGACCCAAAGCAGCACAATGACCTGATTACGTTAATGGCCAATGATCCAGCGACCGCCGAGATGGATCCGATGGAGTACTTAGGCAATTTGATTTTGTTGATCGTTGGCGGAAACGACACAACTCGAAATTCGATCTCTGGCGGGGTTTTGGGACTGAACCTTTATCCAGAGGAATATCAAAAGCTCAATGCCAACCCGGGTTTGGTTCCTTCAATGATTCCTGAAATTATTCGCTGGCAGACGCCGCTGACGCATATGCGCCGCATCGCAAAGCGCGACGTGAGTTTTCAGGGGCAGTCGATTAAAGCTGGTGATAAGGTTTTGATGTGGTATTTGTCTGGTAATAGGGATGAAGAGGTTATCGATAATCCGAATGCCTTTATCATCGACCGACCCAATGCGCGGCACCATCTATCGTTTGGGTTTGGTATTCACCGTTGTATGGGCAACCGGCTTGCAGAAATGCAGTTGCGAGTCTTGTGGGAAGAAATCATCAAACGCTTTGAGCGGGTTGAAGTGGTGGGTGAACCTGTGCGCGTTGCCTCGAATTTCGTTCGTGGAATCTCAGACCTGCCGGTCAGGTTGCACCGCCGTAAGGCCCGAACGGGTTAATGTAAGGCAATGCGCCGCTCGGTTGGGTCTGGCCTTGGCGCGAACAAATGGGTCGGGCTGATTCGTTATTGATCTTGGTCAGGTTGCTGATTAAAAAAGTAACTCGTGAAGTCGAATGATACGGGTGTTGGACCACCGCCGCCCGTTCAATCGTGGCGGTCTTAGGTCGTTAGATTTTCGGGCTTAGGCTCAGCGCATTAGAAAGCGTCAGGAGCTCGTTGTGAGGCTTCCGGCGATCCCGTTTAAAACAATATTCACAGGAGAATAAAATGTCGATATTAAAACTTGGTTTTTTAGTGCTTGCAGGGTTTCTCACGATCATCAGTGCGTCATCGGCTGAGATCTATAAAGATTACGCGCCCAGCGAGCAGCAGGTGCAGCTCACCGTGGTTGCGGTAGAACCCAACTATCTCGATGACTATCTGGTTTAAATTGAAACGCACCTGGGTGCGATCTATGGATATCCAAAAAAGAATTGGGATTCGTGGTTGATTATGCGGTTTGGACATCAGACCGCCGCCAATAGCCCGAATGTTTGGCTCACGGTAACCTATGAAAATATGGGCGCGATGCAACCCAATCAGGCGCGCTATGAACAAGTCAACGCAATGCTGGAAGCTCGTTATGGCAATGAAGAAGCAGAGCTCGATGCCATCGCCAAGGGTTACGAAGAAATCAGAACTATGCTCGACAACCAGATCATTAATCAGGTCAAGTTTCTTGACTAACAATTAGAAAATTTGAGCTTACCCAAATGATTGGCCGGGCGGCTTATTTGGGTAAGCCTAGCTTGGATCATCCGAACCCAGAAGGGCCGAGTCGGGATCATTCCCTATTCTTTGAGGTTTCCATTAAGGTATCGAGCGTGCTGGGTTTCAGCGGTTCGATGCTCGTTGATCGGTGTGGTGCCAGTTTCGTGTTTCGGTCGCGTGACATATCGTGCAAACCAGTCGGTCAGTCGGACACGATCATTGGCTAAGGCTTGGACCAAGCTTTGCACTTGATCGATGTGTGCGTCGGTAATGTTATCTTCTGTCCAGAGCGAGGGGTCAGGATCTCGATAGACCAACTGATCGGGTTCTAATACAAGGTCAGTGGCAAAGATCCGAAATCATCTCGCCTAGCGTCGGGCGCGCGAAAGCCAACCGAATAGGTCAGACAGTTGTCCAGGGCAACGCCATGATGGGCAACACCGGGCGGCAAGTAGAGCATATCCCCTGGTGATAACGTGTATTCTGCCTCGGTGACAAAATCAGCCAGAATGCTCAGGTCTGTGCCGTCTAGCAAGGGCGTGTTTTGGTCACAGGTCTGGCCTATTTTCCAATGCCTGCGACCCTCAACCTGAATCAAAAAAAACATCGTACTGGTCAAAGTGCGGACCCACGCTGCCACCGGGTGGCGCAAAGCTCACCATAATGTCGTCGAGGTCGCCAGCTGGGTAGGGAAATGGAACTGGCGTTTTAGCGCGGCGATTTCTGGCACCCAAAGGTCTGTCGCCTGGACCAGTAGGGACCAGTCTGACTCCGGCAGATTAGCAAAATCGCTTTCATCAAAGGGTCCAAAGGCAACAGACCATTGGGTTTGATCTGAATTGGATCGTACCAATCTTGAGGCGACGTCGGGGTTCAAGGGACAATCCGGCCAGCTCATCACCCGATAGCGGCGAACCCCAATTCGGGAGGGCGTCGCGGACAACCAACGCTTGGCGTTGCCAGTAGGTTTCAAGGAACCGTTTTAGGAGATAACTCGCCCAATAGGGTCATAAAAATTTTACCAACGGTTAGCGACTGTCTTGGACCGAGCGACGGCATTGATTTGGGCTTAGACCCTGGTTCTCAGGGTCGCGTGATGGGATCGCTTCTTGGCGGAGGCATCCGAGACGGCAAGCCTGGATTATGCCCGCGGCTTTTGGCCAGAGTCGCAAGAAATTGTCGGCGTAGAATTTTTCTTTAACCATGGGGGCCGCGTCGGTGAGATAGGACTCGAACTTGCCGATTGGGTTTCTGCCGCCTTCCACATGCGGGTAGTCACTGGAGAAGAGGTAAAGGTCCTCATTGGAGTCATCGATGAGTCGTGCAACGTCTTCATTGGGGAAGGGTGTGAAGCCCAGTTGTTCCCGGATCTGCTGACTTGGGGGCCGCTCGAACCGAACGGACTCATCGACCCGGCTGTAAATTTTAGTGACCCAATCTAGACGCCTCACCATCTCAGGCACCCATCCGGCACCGAGTTCAACCGCGGCGCCGGCGCAGACCGGGATTACGGTCCAGCACGCCATCCAGGACCAGCATCGATAAAAAAGTTTCTGGCGGTTGATGCATCACAGCGGCATCTTTGGTGCGAACATTCTCACCCCCCCCCCATCCAATCTTTAACCGGTGCACGGCCGTTATTGCTCCAAGCCTTCAACGCTTGCAGTGGCGAGCCGCCGACATGTAACACAAATGGTGTGCCGGACTCTGCCCAAAAGTGCCCAGAAGGGTTCCAGATCCACATGCCCTGGCGATCGATCAATGGGTGCGCGATGGGGCACCCATATGGCCTCCAAACCGAGCTCAAGGGCAAATTCGAGTTCTGCCATCGCCCGACTCGGATCATCAAGCGGAACAATGCCAACGCCCATTAACCTGGAATCGGTTCCGCAGAAATCGGCCATGTGTCGGTTGTGGGCACGGGTCGCGCCGTAGCGAAGAATTGGATCCTTCTTGGAACTGGGGTGAAACGGAAACGCAACGCTGTGGGTTGCAAACACCAGTTGTTTGTCGAAGCCGAGCAGGTCAAGGGCTTGGGTCCGGTCTTGTTTATTGAAAAGCCCCCAAAGCCTGGATTTCCTTTGAGTGCGCGATCAAATCATCGCCCAGCGCGATTTGGGCTTGGATGTGCTGGTCACTGTGCCGCCCGCCTTGGGCCATTATGACGGCAACTTCCTCATCGGTCACGAGCGAGGCGCTGTAGCTGACCTCGGGAATATCATCCCGCAATTTAGGATCCGCATAAGCCTTTAAAAAGTTCGGCAGCTCCATGATATGGCTGTCTGCATCAAAATAACGCTGCTCTGCTGGTGCGTAGGTCATGGGAAATCCTTCATTTGGCTTTAAGGTGAGGTTAACGATATGAGGCGCTGTCGTCTAGTTGTCAAAATGCGCTGGTTGACGTCCACCGATTCAGAGAAGATACCGTGAGCGCTCGCGCCGAATGGCCGGGCGGGTGTTTGGATGCGCGGGTGGGGGGCAAGGGCAGGATGAGTCAGAAGGTCCAGAGTGACGGAGGTCCAATTTGCAGGTTTTAGAGGAAGACGTTGTCGTTGTCGGCGCGGGTGTGGTCGGTCTGGCCTCGGCGCTTGCGTTGCAGCGCTTAGGTCGATCGGTTGTCGTCATCGATCCGAATCCACCCGGATCTGGGGCATCCTATGGGAATGCGGGGACCATTGCCGACTTTGCGATTGCGCCGGTGGGATCACCCGCTTTGCTCAAACGACTGCCGAGCCTACTGCTAGACCGTCAGGGCCCGTTTAGTATTCGAAAGGGCGCCTTGGCGGCCTTGCTGCCGTGGCTTGCGCAATTTGCTTGGCAGTCTCTTGCGAGGCAGTCTCAGGACAATATGCGTGCCATAGCCGCCTTGACCGGGGATGCCGGGGCCCGGTGGCAACGTTTCGCAGCAGACATTCAAGCCAGCCATCTCATCCAAAATAAAGGCTGCTTGTATGTGTTTAAAAGCGACGCAAGCTATCAAGCAGGGCGGCGAGATATGACCCGACGGCAGGGCTTCGGCGTCAACGTTGAGCTCTTAAATCCCGGTGAGCTGGCGCAATTAGAGCCGCATCTGCCGCAAGTTGAGGGCGGGGGCGCATTCTTCCCGGATGCCTTGTCAGTTTCTGATCCAGGTGATCTGGTTGGCCTGATTGCGAGCTCAGCGCAGGCCGCCGGCGTGGAAATTATCCCAGAGTCTGCTTCGAGGATGTCACCTCAAAAGCGCCAGGTAGTGCTCGAACTGGGTAACGGCGTTCGGATTAAAGCGCGCCAAGTTGTGATTGCCGCGGGCGCACATTCTAAATTTCTGGCCGATCAAGTCGGCGATCTTGTGCCATTAGAAACAGAGCGCGGATACCATCTAGAATTTGACGGCGAAAGCGGTCGGGTGCTGCGGCCGGTCTGTGTTGCCGAATCGGGGTTTTATATGAGCCCGATGGCAGGCCGGTTGCGGGTCGCGGGGACGGTAGAATTGGGCGGGGTCAAAGCGCCGCCCAGCCCTGATCGGTTGGCGTTCTTGTCTCGTCGCGTGGGCGATATTTTTCCAGAATTGACCACCGCCTCCAGAAGTTGGCTTGGATTTCGCCCCTCCTTACCCGACAGTCCGCCCGGTCATTTCTGAATCCCGGGTGGGTCGGAAAATTGTTTATGCGTTTGGGCATGGGCACATCGGGTTGACCCTGGCGCCCATGACGGCAGCCTTGGTGACAGCCCTGGTTCAAAACACAACGCCAGAGATACCGGTAGGCGATTATCATGTGAGCCGTTTCTGATCATTAGCGAATTCGCGACGGCGCATACGGTTTCGGCGCGCTGGTCTTAATGCTTGTTATGCATCAAGTGCTGATATCGAAAGGTGGGTTTCGGGGGCGCTTGCTGATCGGAAGTGGTCAGGGTATTTTGGGTGGGTGCTGCAAGGTGATAAATTGCTGGCATGAGTGACCAGCGGGTCAGAATGACCAACATAATGTGCAACAGAGCAGGGGATCAACATGTCAGCGAGACCAACGGATTACACCAGTCGATATTTAACGGGTAATTATGAGCCCGTTTTTGATGAGGTTGAGACAGTCGACCTTGAAGTCCAGGGAGAAATTCCCCGTGATCTCAGCGGTCACTTTCTTCGGATTGGGCCGAACCCTTATTTTGTGCCGGACATGGCGCGATACCATATTTTTGACGGCGACGGCATGAATCATGGCGTTGCTTGGTCGAAATGGGCAGGCGACGTACCGCAATAAATTCATTGATTCACAGGGCTTGCGAGAAGAGCGGGAGAAAGGGGAATGGATCTATCCTGGGCTCAACTTGTTTGGCGATGTCATTGCTCGAGGCGAGATGCCAAAAAGCAAAAATACCGGCAATACCGCGATGGTTTTTCATCAAGGTAAATTGTTTGGGTTAATGGAAGGGGGCACGCCTTACCAGCTGTCACTGCCGGATCTAACAACCTTGGGTGAGGCATGATTTTGAGGGCACGCTGAGTCACAATTTTACCGCGCACCCCAAGGTCGACGCGAAAACCGGAGAAATGATGACGTTCGGATATTCGCCATTCCCGCCGTACCTGACCTACTCGGTGGTTAATCCTGAGGGTCGTTCTGTTCATACCGAGGAAATCACCATTCCTAAAGGGATCATGATGCATGACTGCGCGATTACAGCGCACTACACAATCTTTCCGGATCTGCCATTGGTGTTCGACTTTGACAAGTTGCTCAAGGGCGAATCGATGATTGGGTGGGAGCCGCAAAATGGTTGCCGCATTGGGGTGGTACCGCGATTTGGCTCGGATGAAACGATTCAGTGGTTTGAAATTGAAGAAAGTTTTTTGTTCCATGTTGCCAATGCTTGGGAAGCCGGCGACGAGATTGTTCTGCAGGCCTGTCGCTCAGACCGCGGCGCGATCGAGACCAGTGCGGACCAGGATGTACGGGAGCAACTGGGCCGCTTGCACGAGTGGCGTTTTAAATCTTAAAACCGGGGCGGTCAGTTCGAAACCACTGCTTCCCGATGATTATTGTGATTTCCCGCGCATTCAGGATGATTTGGTTGGCTATCAAAATCGATATATTTATGCGGCCAGATTTCGAGTCGATCACATGGCGACTTTTGACGCTGAGCTAAAATATGACAATCAGACGGGTCAGGTTCAAGTTCATGAATTTGGACCGGACAAGGAGTCCGGAGAAGCGGTCTTTGCGCCAAAGCTCAATGCCCAGTCAGAGGACGATGGCTATGTGATCTGTTTTGTAAATGACGTCAATGACAGAAGTTGTGAATGTCATATTATCGATGCTCAAGATTTTGAAGGACCCGCATTGGCGCGCATTAAAATTCCCAGTCGGGTGCCCCATGGATTTCATGCGGCTTGGGTGCCGGTGGATCCGGCAGGCTAGGCGGTTTCCGGCAACTAAGGTTTGGCCGCGCTGGGGCAACTTTGTCTGGTGGTGAGGACGGGATTAGGGTCCAATCCGAGATCACCTTCTTCCTCCGCTGTCGACGCCGGCATCCTAAAAAGGGAAGCCGCCGCATGCACTGGGCGACTCGGCGTTCGGGCCGCCGGGGGGCGGGGACCTGCGGATATCGCATACTGGGTCGGGCTGAAGGCGGCTGAAGGGGGTGTGCCGGCATAACAACCAG